>JBDNIP010000967.1:0-2226 GCA_041688245.1 Algoriphagus sp. | reverse complement strand
AGCTGTCGCTACAGGAACTACCGAAGATGCAAAGGCGCTTTTTTCTTCAATGTAAACGCCCGGGGTTGCTAATCCAATTGCCATAAAATTGATTTAAAGTTTAACATAGTTTTCTGATATGAAGGAATTGGTTGTGATGTCGTACTTGATACTTTGAGGATTGGGATTAGGCAAACTTTTGCGATAGTACCCCAACTGATTTCTACGTTCCAATTTAAACACACCTCTCCATGAAGCTTTCATTAAAAGGGGTGTTTCTGAAGTGAACTTTAAAGCATTTAATCCTGAAGGCGTTTTACATTGTGCAGGCATTCCAAAAGAAATAATCCCCTGAAATACTCCTTCCATTGCTATACCCAGTCCTTCAAAATGATCAAGATTGACATCACTTGCGTAGCAAATATAAATGAGTTTTACTTCTCTAGGTTTGATATATACAACCTTTGATCTTGCTAGAAATTTTCCTGCATTTGAATAATCAAGTGGAAGGATTGGAAAATCGGGAGTATGACTCACTCTTAGGATACCTGATATTCCTGGCCTATCTAGTTCTGTAGAATTATTTTGCATTTCTGAACCAAGTAAAACTGAAGATTTCCAATTCTCCTCTAAAAAGTATCTTGTTTCTGGGTCAAAATTTATAGCTGAAAAAGAATTGAAAAATGGGTTGGTGAAGCGAAATTCAAAATTCAAATCAAAAGGTACTTTAAAAACAGCACTACTATAATCTTTTGAAGTATTTATTGCCAAGGAAAAACCACCTCCATTAGTTTTAAATAATAGCTGGAGATTTTTGATCAAAATTTCAGTTTCAAGCGTGGGCTTAAATATGATTTCATTGCATATTCTGTTGGAATAGAAATCGTGCATGAAAAAGCAAGAAAACACTTCAGTATAGTTACTTACGTACCGATAGCTAGTCTGCGCTTGATTCATAATTTATTGCTAAAATCAAATAAATTCAAAGGATTAATTCAAAGGATTCAGTGCATTATTAGCAGCTTCATTTAGCTTCTCAGAGCTAAATTTTGTCTGACCTGTAGTCTTACCTATGATTGCTGTTGAATCTTCTTTGAATAATGAATCGGTAAAACTTAATAATTTCAATTTATAAACCACCGATGGCATCAATTTCAAGCCAATAAGACTCCAAACATTATTTAAATCCTGTAAATTAAGGTCCATATATTCCATACTTACCTTTTCGACATTTGATGACAACATAGGGGTATTACTTTTGTCAAAAACACGATTTCCTTGAAAGTATTCCACCACCAAAGAAATATATCTAAGGGCCTCCAAGTAATTTGGATCAGGAAAATTAGCAATGAACATTACTTTGAGATTAAAATGAATGGGTGGGTTGTTCCCTCCACTAGATTGGAGAGAACTATTTTTTATTGTCTTTTCTTCCTCAAGATGCAATAAAAAAACACAAAGTTTATTATCAATCTCTGAATTTGTATTTCCTTTTAAATCCACAGGATTTGTTAAAATAACTGTGTCTTCCTGTAAATTAAGTTCGTACTTAATAAATTCATGCAGTGAATTTACTATTGAAAACAAAACACTGTGGATCATTTATTTTTTAAGTTCACTTATTTTGTTTCTGACTGGATGTAAACACTAAATAAGTGACCTGAAACAATATGTAAATTAGTTTTGAATTAAAGCAAGATTTGGAAATCTGTATGAATTTACTTTCGGAAACAACCAAATTAAAATTTTAATGACTTGATAAACAGCTAATTATATAAATTAGATTAAGTACTTGGTTCAGACCTGACCAACACAAATTATTTGATTCGAACGTGGCTGGTTTGCTTAAACTTATGTTGGTTGAATTAACGAACAATAAAAAAGAACTCAATCCATCTCTTATAAAATAAGCCAACTATTGCAGTTAATTGTAAATTAAGTGTAACTCGCTGCTAAAAAAGGTAATTTCCCATAAAAATTTTGATTTGCTCTCAGAAGCTTAAATGAGACAAAATTTTTCTTCAACTAATTTACAAATAAAAAAATATCAAATTATGCCAGCAATCTAATTTCCTTCGTTAGCTTGACTCTATCTAAAATTACAGCTCAAGGAATCCTCGCTACAACGTCCCATATTCTAGCTAGTCCATACGATTCGGCAGCTGGCAAATTATTTGGCATAACATTGATTTCATGTCATTCCGACAATTAGACGTCAATAAAAAAGCTTTTTTTTCAATGTTTTTT
>JBDNIP010000966.1:0-3523 GCA_041688245.1 Algoriphagus sp. | reverse complement strand
TTCTAAATTACCGCAGGCGAGACGTCTATTACGTACCTTTTTTAGCCCCTAAATTTAATGTTACAAATATAACCTTTTTATTTATTTATCTGGCATCCATTTTAAAACCTTATCAGAATAATCTTTTCCAGTCACTATAAAAACAGTGACAAAGAACGGCAAACAGATAATGAAAACGACTAGAGAAAACAGCACGGCAATAACGGCTAAAAGTCTTTGTAGGTAGATCATGAGTTTAGGTAGTTGTGAATTAGTGTTTTTAAAATATTCGTTTGAGTTTTGTTCTCTTGCTTAACCTTGGCCATGAACTTAGCCTTTAGTTCTTTTGAGATATGTACTTTAATTTGATCGGGATCACTTTTTGGCATATCGCTATAATTATTTTGGGGAATTTACAACTATTTATTTGCATATCGTAATTAAATTAGTAGCGAAAATGAAGATACTTAACATTGAGGGTATAATTAGCAGCAAAGCAGATGCAGAATATTTTGCGGAAGGTGAAAAATATTTTAGTTATGATGATTTAGAAGACTTCATTTCCAATAATTACGGTGAACCATTTGAGGCTGTAATCAAAAGCCCCGGAGGTTCGGTTGAAGAAGGGTTTAGGATTTATGACAAGCTCAAATCCTTGCAGGTGACAACCGTTGCAATCGTAGCCAATAGCATTGCATCAGTCATTTTCCTAGCAGGTAAGGTTCGGAAAGTTACAGAAAACACCGAAATGATTATCCATAATGCTTGGGTTAGTGCTGAATCCTTATCGGGCGAAAAACTTAACGTACACAGCTTAGCAGCGTTGACAGAACTTTTTGCCGCTACTGATATGCAAATCTTGAACGTGTACACTCAGATCGCAGGTGACGCAAAGGCTACAAAGCTATTAGCCTTAATGGGTAAAGAATCCAGACTAGACGCAAAAATGGCTTTGGACTTTGGTTTTGCTACTGAGCTAGTGGATAATACTTACTCCGCTATTAGTTTCAAAAATAAGGTTTTGACTTTTAGCAGGAATCAAATTGAAATTTTAACGGACGAAAACATGAAAACAGAAGAGAAAATCACAGCCTTTGAAAAGGCGATGAATGCCATGAAAAATATTTTCAAGGTGCAAATGCGAAACATGGTTATGACAACCGACGCGGGCGTTTCCATTTTTATCGAGGGCGAAGGTGATATGTTAGGCAAAACGGTCTATATCGCAGAAGATGGCTTGCCTACCGAAACACTAGCTCCAGCAGGGCCGCATAGTTTCGCAGACGGATCCAGCGTTGTACTTGACGAGTCGGGCGTAGTAATTGAAGTATTACCAGCCGCCGCACCAGAAGCAGCAATGGAAGAAGTCAAGGCCTTGCAATCTACTATCGCGGCAATGGAAGATGACAAGATGAAAGATCAGGCTAGCATAGTTGCGCTGAATGCAAAGGTGGCGGCTCAGGCAAAAGTAATCGCAGAAGGAAATACAAAGCTTACAAAGTTGGCAGTTGATTTCAAGGACTTGAAAAACATGGTGAATGGTGATCCTGACACTAAGAAGAAAAACGCAGTTATTCCAGCAGCTGAGTTTGCGAAATTATCGTATTCTGAGCAGATCAGACAGCGAGCAATGAATAAGGTTTAATCCATAAAACTAAAAAATACAATGGCAGATATTAATTTTCCAAATGGCAATACTTACGCGGGTAAGTTGTATGCCGAGTTTCTTACTCCCGCAATTTTAGCCCCAACGGGAATCGTAAATCGCGGGCTCGTCACACCTGTAGAATCCGTTAAAAACGTGGAGACGCTACGAGGCGTTAACCGTGTTATTGAGTTGCAGACTCCCAGCGCAAAGTTTGTGCCTCAGGATGGTGACATTGAACTAAGCGAGAAGCAGTTGAATATGAAGGCCTATGAGGTCATGGACGAGATCGACGCAATTCAGCTAAGTAAGACTTGGGAATCTGAGCAGCAGTTACCCGGTTCTTTCGAGGATTACAAACTGACTCCGCAATTATACAACTTCTTGCTAGATAGGATCTATGTTCCAAGAATGGCTATCGCTAACGAGGCACTTTACATTTTAGGCAAGGCAGGCGTAAATAAAACCCAAGTGGCCACAGCTACTTTCTCAGGTACTTACGTAGGTCTTTTGGGCGAAGCCAAGGCAGACGCAGGCGTTGCTAAAAAGTCTTTGCCTGCTAATTCAAAGTCCGCAATTTCAGCTATTGCATCAGGCACAGCAGGCAATGCAACCGTAACAGTAGCAAGTGCTGCAAATATTATTGTTGGAGATCGCGTGACATTGATTGGAACGAACGGAAACCAGACAATCAGTGGAGCTACAATTTCGGGTCAAGTCGTTACGGTAATCGAGATTACAGGTAATATTTTGACTATTGATGAAGTAGTGGTAGGTTCAACCGCGGCTAGTGCTGGAAATGCTTTTTTCATTAATCAGAACAACGTGTTAAGCGTGTTGACTTCTGTTTACATGAGCATTCCGCAAAAGGTCAAGAAGCAAATTTCAAATACCGGAAACGGACGAACAAAGATTCACGTTTCCGATAGAATCGCAGACGCTTACCGAGTTGCGAATGGTTTAATTTCGGGCGGTGCAGGATCATTCACAAGAGATGTTTACTTTGATCAGACCGCGCTAATTCCTTATTTGGATATTGATTTGGTGGCTATGCCATACTGGGAGGACAACTTGCTTGCAGTATTTAATCCTGGTAACGTGTTCCTTGGTTTTGACTTGCTTTCTGATGAGGTTTTTGCTCAGGTATTGTATTTGGGAGATGTAACAGGGGATCAGGTTTACCGGATCAAAAACCGAATGAAATCTGACATTACTTACAAGTACGCAGCAGAGTTTTCTTTGTATCTACCAAAATAATTTAATTGGGTGGCCGTAAAAAGTCACCCAATTTCACAATTTAAAAAAATTCAGATATGTCAGAAATACAATGCACCACATTAACCCGGTCAATTAATCCAAATTGTGAAGCAACCCGAAAGCCGGGCGGGCTTAACAAAAGGATGTATATAGGTTTACTTTCAGACCTTACAGCAGTTACGTTTGGAATCGGAAACTTAGCCTCAGCTTTTACCTTTGCAGAAACAAAAGGATTTATTAAAGTGGTAGGTAAGCGGGAAAAGCATAATTCGGTTATGGCTTTGGAAGTAGGAGATAACTTTTCGTTGCGAAATCACGGGATAAATCTTGTAATTTATTACAACGGTGCGCTTGAACTAGATTCAGTTGAGTCACTCATTGACGTAGAGGGGGCCTTTATAGTTGTCGAAACAAATAGCGGTGAACTAGAATGTTGGGGTGTAAACAAGGGTGCTAACTTCTCAAACTTTGGTCTGAAAGCTAGTGCTATTGATGGAGGTTCAGGAACTGCAATTATAGATAGTAATATCTACACACTTGCAATGAACGGAAATCACGAGAATTTACAGCTTTATTTTAGATCAACTGAAAGTTCTACACTTGCAGAGGATATTGCAATCATAGAAGCTTTAGTAGTTTAAT
>JBDNIP010000965.1:0-19236 GCA_041688245.1 Algoriphagus sp. | reverse complement strand
CTCTTCCACCTAGTTATACGGCAGTTATTCACCCATAGCTGGGGACAGTTTTGTCTGGGAGGTTGAAGGAGTCTCCACCAAACTATCTGAGGCTTATCTCAACGGGTTATCCCAGCATCGGCCAAAAGAGTTCAAACTAGTCGTAATCGATAATGCAGGGTTCCATTCTACCAAAAACATGACCGTTCCCGCGAATATTTTCCTGCTCAACATTCCCGCCTATTCTCCGGAGCTCAACCCTTGCGAACAGGTCTGGGCATACATGAAAACAAGATTCAAAAACAAGGTATTTACTACCATGAAAGACTTGAAGGAATGGCTGTATGAAAGCGTGAAGAATCTGTCTGAAGCAACAATTTTATCAATCACTTCAAATCACCATTTTCTAAATGAATTTAATGCGGTGTTTAAAATGTAAATTGGTATAACATATTCATTAGGCAATTCTGATTTATCAATATTACTTTTTTTCATGCTAGTTGAGGTCGGGATAAAATCATAATTCTTCCAAGTTAGATTTCACTCTAACTCTCATTTTTTTATAAAGGGATGAAGACATACCTGTAAATTTTTGAATTGATTGGATAAGTGGCTAATACTGTGGTAATGAAGTCTGTGGGAAATTTCCGGCAGGTTAAACTCTCCGTAGAGCAACAGCTCTTTAACCTTTTCAATTTTGTTTAGAATGGTGAATTACTGAATAGACATCCCCTTTTCTTCGGAAAATATGAGGCCATTGGTTTATGTATAAAATTCCAAAATCAGTTAGCTATATGCATGCTAAAAGTTACTAACATGGCCTTTAAATCAAATTGCTTAAAATCTATGGTATGTGTAAATTTTCTAGTAAAAATACGATAGTACAAACTCATGGTATTTGAATTTTTCAACGCTGTTAATTCTAATCTAGTAATAGTAATTTTTTCACTTAAGCATTTTCTTTCAAGACCTACTTATTTCAGAAAAATTTAGCTACTTATCTTGATTGATAGCTTATAAATCAATTAGCTAGATAGTAAAAAATAAAATATTAACTAATGTAAAAAAATTAAAATAGCGATCGATTAAAAAAAATACTTGCCTGTAATTCGATCCTCCGTGATAAGTCTTCCCGCTAATTAAGTGAAGAAATTAGCTTACTGGCATAATTGTGGATAAATACATTAATTATATACTGACAGTTTATTTAAAAACTAATAAGCTTAAATCTTTAAAAGCTATACCAACCCGGATCATATGCACATGTTGTTGATATTCAATAAGCGATTCAGCATAGCCATTATAATATTGTAAGTAAATGAACTGATTTCCATGTTTACTCAATCTATAATTAGCAGTAAGCATTATTTTTCCCAACCATTCGGTAGTGAAGGACCTTCGAAAATCACTTTCAAAGATTAGTTTTTCTGTTGGATAGTAGGTCAACCTTCCTTCGAAATAGGATTTATAATCTAGTAGATCTGTTTCATTCTCACCTGGTGTACCGATCGGAATCCATCCTTTCAATGAACCGTACCAACTTTTACGTAGTTTCGTTGAGTATTGAAACGACAAGAAATTCCAACCTCTAGAGTCTTCACCGCTTAGACCGTTAGACTCGTGTTCCAAGGCAAACCACACCAAACCTGATGGTTGGCTATCTTTAATTAGCACTTTTCCCAAGACCAGAGAAGGATTGTAATTAGTAGCTCGAAATGGAAAGGAATTCTGATAAATATCCCAGAAAATTACTTGACGATAAGTTAGGAACAAAAAGCTGTGGAAGAAAGCGTCAAACTCAGCTAGAATCTGCTTAAAACCTATTTGAAATTTTGCATCGCTATTGAATTTGGATGGGGGTTTTCCAATTTCCGTACCCGATACTATGTAATTGTCTCCAAAAATAGTAAAGGAAGGCTGTTTTCTGAGACTATCAATGAACTTTTCTCCCGAATTTTCGAAAGCTTGCCCTTGAATATCCGATGTACCAACTAATATGTATAAAAAGATCAGTATGACTTTGATTACGTTCCCCATTGATATTTTTACTCAACTGTGTAAGCATTAAGGTTGGTTTATTAAAGTACAAAAACATTATATTTTTAATACCAAGATTTACATATATCCTATATTTTCAAGTTTATTGGCGTTTCAATAATTAGCCAAAGTATTAAAAGCCAAGTGAATCTCTTCCAATAGCATATTAGTTGCCAGTACACCTAAAACGATTGTCGCGAGTCTTCTAAAAAGGAAATTTTTTCAAACAACTTTACAACCTATTCGCTATGTTTAAACCTTTTATAGCCAAGAAATATAAATAGGGCGAGACTACAATTGTAATAAATACTCATAAATAATTAGTTTTTTATCAATTTCATATCGTTAACTATTATTTCTGATCTTTCTGGCACGGGAATAGTCAAAGGTGAAATAGCTATATTAATTTTAAATAGTTTTTAATATTTAGTTATTTGGCTTTAATATCTCAAAAGCAATAAAGAATATTATATTATCTTAAAGGCTGGAATGGTAAGTTCCAAAGTATTATAAATACTCTTCTAGATAGGGATAAAAGCTTATATAATAGTGAAAGTCTTTAAAATAGCGATTATTGAAACTTTACTTTTTTAAATCAGATCAAGTCCATCTGTTAATCTTATAAAATAGGAATATTAATACTATAATTCATTGTGCCAAGCAAGGCCTAGGATAAAGTCAAAGAACAACACTAAATATTTCATATCTTACTGAATAGAGTATACTATAGATTACTCAAATATAAATTTATTGATATAAACGATTTTTAAATAACGATCAATGTTGACTTGAAATTTTCTATTTTTAGTGTTGTTAATTTCCTCAGCATTCTAAAATCGTTAGATTACAGTAGCAGAGCCTTCTAATAGCATCTATTCTTTTCCTTGGAGCGCTTTTAGCAGCAAATTAGCCGCTTCTTCTGATGAACCCGGGTTTTGACCTGTGATTAGTAAACCAACTTGTTTGACGTAAGAACCCCAATCAGCTCCTTTGGAGTAATGAGCACCATGTTTTGTGAGTTCATCTTCCAGTAAGAAAGGTACCACTTTCGTTAGTTTCACTGCCTCTTCTTCTGTATTTGAAAAACCTGTTAAGTGTTTACCTTTTACAAGTGGTTCGCCATTCATTGCTTTCACATTGACCAATGCAGCAGGTGAATGACAGACAAAAGCGATTGGCTTTTCATTATTGTAAAAAGCTTCAATCAATTTGATAGATATTTTATCAGTGGCTAAATCAAATAAAGGTCCATGCCCACCGGGATAGAAAACTGCATCAAAATCTTCTTCTTTTACATCGTTGAGCTTTACTGAATGAGCTACTTGATCAATTAAGACATTATCGTTATAAAACCTCTCTGTTGCGGCAGTTTGGGCATCTTTTAATTCGCTTTTTGGATCTACAGGTGGCTGACCTCCTTTTGGGGATGCAATGGTGATTTCCGCTCCTGCATCAGCCAATATATAATAGGGGGACGCAAATTCTTCAATCCAAAAACCGGTTTTTTCTCCTGTATCTCCCAACTCGCTGTGGGATGTTAATACCATTAATACTTTCATAGTTTTTATTTTTAGACTTATCATTAAACTGTTACAATCATTTTTATCCGATTTTTACCTGCGAATAAATCAAAAAATGCCTGCGGAATATCGTTAAATCCTTCCACCGTGGCTCTGCTACAGGTTAGTTTAGAATCCTTTAGCCAAGAGGTTAGTTGTTTTGTGAAAGCAGGAAATTTTTCTGAAAAATTACCAATTATAAATCCACATATCGTAGCGCTTTTATTAAGGATTAGAGAGTGTAATGGATGGTCTAGTAGGACTTTCGTTTTATTGTTCACCGACATTTCACCACAAACGGATAATCTTTCATACTTATTAATATTGGCTAAAACAGCAGCTGAAATCTCCGCACTTAAATTGTTAAAGCAAATATTTACTCCATCAAGAGAAGTACTTTTCACCACTTTTTTTAACTCAGTTGTGATTTTATAATTGACGGTATGATCAAATTTAAACCTTGATTTAATCAAGGCTACCTTTTCATCTGAACCAGAGATATCAACCACATTACAATCCAGTGATTTGCCAATCTGACCTATAACCATCGCAATAGCTCCACCTGCCCGGGAAACTATAATTGTTGTATCTTTCTTCGGCCTGCTTATTTCTGTCAAACCTAAATATGTCATAAGATCTGTCATTCCCAGAATGCCCAAATAGTCTGATAATTTAGCATCACTGCCATTCACTTTTAGCAGGTATTTTCCTCTAGAAGTTTGATATTCTTTCCAAGCCAGTATCTCAGAAATAACATCACCTTTTTTGAAATCCACATTTCTATTTTTTATTACCTCGGCTATCATACCCGGTATCATGCGTTTATTTAGTTTAAAAGGTGGTGTATATGGTTTGGCTTTATTCCTTTTGCCTCGCAAATATGTATTGGTAGAAATATATAATGTCTTGAATAAAATCTCCGTTTCTCTGATATCAGGAACTTCCTCGCTGATAATTTTAAAATCGTTTAGTGACAGTTTTCCGTGTGGGCCTTTGTTCAGAAGTATTACTTTATTCATTGGTTTAGGCTATTGGTCAATGGGGAACCCATTATTTCATTGATTATCGCTTTCATTCCAGCGATGTTTATTCATTATTTATATCTGCGGTTGCACCTGTAAAAGATAAAGGCCAACTTAATACGTAGTAAAAACAAACATGATAATACTCCAGTCACCTATTATAGGAATACCTTGCCCTAGCGGGTTTTCCCGATAGTTAATCAAAGAAAATTAGGTTACTGTCATAATTGCTCACAATCATATTATTCATTTTATCCCTTTAAATTTCACAAATAGGTAATTTTTTTTGTTAAAAGGAGTGTAATGATCTAAACTTCTTAGGCCATTCCCCAACTTCAAGTTTTATCACTCATGATATTTGATGGGTGTGGTTGTAGTAACTATTGGTTTTACGGACTTATTTCCTATCCCCGAATTTTGGTTCACCATCTGACCATTTCCAGGTTCCTCATCATTGTTTGACCTGTGATGCTCCCACAGACAGCAGCAGTAGATTTCAATAGCTAATATTAGTAGATTTAAGAGGAGCTTTTTTTCTCCTTACAGCTGACTTTTCTACACTCTTGATCTCATCTCCAGATTTCATTTTAACTTTTGCGACGTCAATAGGATCACCAAACATATAAAACATCTTTTTTCTAATTCCGTCTGCTCTGTACACATCTTTCCAGATGTCAATAAACTCATGAAAGTTTATATAAAAAGGATTGCCGGGCTTATCTAATTTATGAGTAATTCCGTAAACTACCTTTTCATCTTCCGACTGGTCAGTGTTAAATATGCGATCCCATAAAATAAAAGTTGCCCCAAAATTTTTATTAATGAATTTATCTTGTGACCCATGGTGCACACGATGATTAGAGGGTGTAGCGAAAACATATTCAAAAAAACGTGGTAGCTTTTTAATATATTCGGTATGTACCCAAAATTGAAATAGTATTGCAATCTGATTAGCGATAAAGAATATGATCGGATGAAAACCGCAAAGCGCAACCGGTAAAAAGAAAATAATTTTAATATGTTGTACCCAGCTTAATCTAAAAGCTGTTGTAAAGTTATAATTTTTTCCACTATGATGCACCACATGAGTTGCCCACCAAAATCGTTGATGGTGAGAGATACGATGTGCCCAGTAGCTGCAAAAGTCCAGAGCTACATAGCATGGGATTAGTGTCCACCAATTGAAATAAAGTCGCCACGGTAGTACATTATATACCAGTATTATGCTATAAAATATTGCAAACTTTAGCAAGAATGAAACAAAAATATTACCAATACCTACACAGATAGATGCAAAAGTTTCCGTCTTATCATAAGTTTTCGTATTGTGTAATGTTGAATAAGCCCATTCAATTAAAACAAATAGGAACAGTATTGGTGCTGCCCACACTATAATCTCTGGGGCATCGCTAATAAAGCTTTGTATGTTTTGTAGATCAATTGTTGGAGCTCCAAAAAGGTTAGTCATGTGAAAATATTAATGTGTTATTTATTTTATTGATTTAATCTTAATTTTACTTTTAAATATTAAGTCTATAAGCTGATTTATGATACTCAAAAGGTGTATTTACTGTATAAACCAAATAATATTTAAGTACAGGCGATATTTTATATTATGAATATATATTTATGTTTCTTCCTTATTTTAGTCAGACATTAAAGAATAGTTTACGTTCCAATAGAGAAGTCAAATACCACTTTTGAGCCATCGGGCGCAATTGCAAGGATTTGAATTACTCCACTTTGAGCAGTTAAAAGTGCTGTATCAATATCTTTCGGATTATTAATTGGTTTGCCATTGATAAAAACGATTATGGTAGAAGGAGCAATACCAGCCTGATCAAAAAAACCACCCTTACGTACGTTAGTTACCAAGACTCCGGCACTCAGACTGAAATATTGCTTAATCTCAGCAGTAAGCGGGGCGAAAGTGGCTCCAAGCTTCTCATATATCTCCTTTAGTGCGTTACTGTTTTTAGCTTCAGGGTTTTCAGTTTTTGTGACATCTTGGACTTGCAGCGTTGCAGAGACTGTACCAATAGCACCGTCACGTAGGTAAGTTAATTTAATAGTGTCTCCAGGCTTTTGTCTCGCTATTCTTTCAGAAAAAATCGTTGATGAGTTGAGGGAAACACCATCTATACTTTGAATAATATCACCTGCTTTCAGGCCTGCTATAGCAGCAGCACTTTTATTTTGCACATCAATAATGTAGACGCCTTGTATCAAGGCAGGATCTAGTCCTTGCTGTTTCAGATATTGGTTCTTTGCATCGGGAGACGGAAAAGAAACACCCAACACACCTCGCTTTACAACTCCATAGTTTTTTAGATCATCTAAAATCTTTTTAGCCAGATTTACAGGTATGGCAAAAGCATATCCTGCATAACTGCCAGTTTGTGATGCTATAGCTGAGTTAATGCCTATTAATTCCCCGCTGGTGTTGACAAGTGCACCCCCGCTATTGCCGGAGTTGATGGCAGCATCGGTTTGAATAAATGACTCAACAGCCATATTGCCTTCAGGCGACTCATCATTTTGCCTGCTAGTACTGCCTCGCCGGTTTATGATTCCAATACTTCTGGCTTTGGCGCTTACAATACCTGCAGTTACAGTTGTATTAAGTGAAAGAGGAAAACCAACAGCTAGAACCCATTCACCTATTTGTATTTTGTCAGAGTTTCCAAATTTAACGATAGGAAGATCATTAGCTTCTATTTTTAAAAGTGCTAAATCAGTGTTGGGATCACGGCCAATCAACTTTGCAGAGAAAGTTCGATTGTCATAAAGTACAATATCAATAGCAGATGCATTTTCAACGACATGATTATTTGTAGCTATAAATCCGTCAGGACTTATAATTACCCCTGATCCTGATGCACCGTATCCCGAAGCGTCATTGAAGTTGATTTTAATATGTACAACTGCTGGCACGGTCATCTTTGCCGCCGTTACAAAATTCACATTGCCATTTGAAAGATTTATATCGCCAACATTGTTATCGGTTGATCGAGGTAAAGTATCTTGTATACTGCGATCATTAGTTACATCTTGCCGATTAGTACAACCAATGGCTACATACTGTAGTATTATAAATGAAACTGAAAATATAGCGACATGTAACTTATTCATCTTTGAAGTTTTTAGTAATTAATGAGATTCTTACCTTTAAGAAATAAACCTACTAAATTAGTATTATAATAGATTCATAATTTATATTTAGTTGTTTGTACATATCATATTCCGAGCTATTTTTGCTACCAAATTTAGGTATTAATAATTAATAATTAATTATTTAACCACTTAATTTATTTTTCTACTCAGACTATATAATCACCTTACTAGTGTGAAACTAATTACTGGTTTCAATTGAAAATAGTGTGTTTTGAAGTTGCTGTCACCTACGATAAAATCCTACGAATTACTATTTATTATTCTTTGTATGAATAATTTACCTTTGAGTTTATTCTAAGTTTACCTCTGAAATATTTACTGCTAACTCTACCACTGAACGGATCTTTTGTTCCTTACAGGAAGATATGATCATACTTTAAAATTTCATTTGCAATTTCCTAGTAATAGGCTTCTTGTATCTGCTATTCATTGTTATTCATGATATTTTCACTTCCAATCAATACCTCTTCTTTTGTGCTAAAAGTGAATTTTGAAGAGATAGAATAATGATTATTCTCCTCAGATGTATCACTCAAATTAGCAATGGAATGATCCAGCCCAATCCCTAAGCTTTTTCGTATTTTCATTTCCTTTTAAAATAAGTGCGTTGGCTTCACAAGTAAAATATATGATTTTACCTATTACCAAACCCTAATATGGAATTTCAGTACGAAAGTTATAGTACATCTGTTAAATCCCATTTTCAGAGTATTTGGAATAACTCCCATTTCAAAGTGACCCTCTTTGCCGCTTCATTATTCATCAGTGCGAATATAAAATCCATTGGTTCCGCCTATACTGTTTATGCATAAGACTAAAACTTCATCAACCTATCTTCTATTATTATGCCTAACTCCTTTACTAGAATATTTGCCAATAATTCGGCTTCCATGGGTCCAAGCGACTTGATTTTTGGGACCGTATTGGAGTCATTATCTCTCTACGAAAAAATGTTTTGATAGTTAGGTTTTTGAACGGATAAATAGTTGATAATAGTTCCTTTGTAATCAAAAAATGGCAATTTTTTCAAAAATTCATGACCTTCCCAAGGGCAAAGGAATGGCAATTTCTGCCTTCTGACTGGAGCCATTATTAAATTCTATTCACCTTTTATATACTTTTTGACAGCACTGGTCTTTGCCTTATAATTGTAGCCGATTTTGCCCATCATGGGCACTAACTTATTCAAAATGGTTTCTCGCAGCCTCAGCGATTGCCTTGGTAGGTGTAGAAAGAAAGATTGTGAAGGCATTTTTTTTATCATTTTTCTCTAGCCAATGTGCCAGAGAAAAGTTCCTTTCTACCGATGACCCTTCACAGGCTGTTAAGGTAATAGACATACCTTTAGGTAGTCTGTCAATCTTGGCCTGATGAAAAATATCTAAAGTAATTACTACCGGACCGCCTCTATAGCACTTGTGCAAACAATCGCGTATGCAGTTTCTAATAAATACATCTGTAATGCTATGACTATATTCGCAAAAGCCATTTATCTAAAATGCGATCAGCCACAAGTATGCCAGTAGCCTAATTTTCCTTACTAGCGGGAAGACCAATGACCTGTGACCAAAGAATCAGTAATGCTAGTGTTTACCATATATTGAGCTACTTCTTGTTTTTTACTGATTCAATTGCGGGTATACATCATCTAAAATAAAAAAAGCGATTTCCAAGCGTAACCACCAAATGATATTACTTCACCTTGCAAACAAGATGTATACAGAACTTCTTTATCTTTCTATCAGAGATCAGTGTTGTCAAGTTAAGAAGTTAGGATTAACTACTGTGTTATGCTGACTTCCTATTTAGGAATTTCTGACAAAGCGCGTTCAGTCTTAATATTGTCGCATGATGAACTTTCTGGTCACTCTATTGAGTGTTGTCCTGAAAGCCATTAGCCAATTCAAAACTATCATCGCGAGAGCTTAAGTAATTACAGTAATACTTGATATTTTTTCAGAATCTTTCGATCAAGATATTATTCAAAGCTTTAACTTCTAGAAGTTCTGAATGAGTAGAATTTTTAATCCAAAAAAATTGTGTTCTCAGCCTATTAAATTACCTAGTTGTCGAAGGAAGGTTAAAGATTTATTTTGAAGAATAAACCAGTTCTTTTCATGCCATTAGCTTTATATTTTCACGGTAATTTGATTGAAATTGGGGGTCAAAAAATTATTAAAAAAAAGTCTCTCAAATAATTTTGAAAGACCTTTAAGTTGTGGAGCTGGCGAGATTCGAACTCGCGTCCAGATAAGGAAACAGCGTACCGTCTACATGCTTAGTCACCTGTTGGGTTTTCGTTCGGCCTATGCTGGGTGACACACCTCAAACCGACTTAGTTACTAAATCTTAAGCTTGCATAATAGCATCACAAGCAGCAGTCCAATCAAGTCGACACCCCTTGATCAACCCCGAAAGGACGGAGGGCGGAGGGATGTGGCCGGGGAATTACTCTCGTAACTCAACCCTTGAAGCTTTCTTTCCTGTTAAGGTAAGATTAGGCAGCCATAGCGTATGAATCTTCGCCATTTATAGTTCACATGAATTTTTTAAGGCCGTACATACTCCAGCCTGCATGCGAGCCCGATTTTTACACTTACTGTCAATACCGGTCAGCCCCATTTAATATATACTGACAAAAGTAAGCGTTTTTTGGTTCCGTTGGCTATTGCTGTGCTCAGTAAATATTTTAATAAATCCGCGAACTTTGATTTAATTGCCTGTCAGTTGTTTACTGGAAAACATCTGAGAATAGTCTGTAAAGTCATTCTGGAATATCGAGATTTTTATAACTTGCAACGATGGAAAATTTCGTCGTTTCGGCAAGGAAATACAGACCCGCGGACTTTAAAAGTGTCGTTGGACAGAATCATATAACTACCACGCTACAGAATGCAATCAAAAACAAGCACTTGGCGCAGGCATTTTTGTTTTGTGGCCCGAGAGGTGTCGGCAAAACTACCTGTGCAAGAATCTTGGCTAAAACCATCAACTGTGAGGATTTACGAGCTGACTTTGAGGCATGTGGTAAATGTGATTCCTGTGTTTCTTTCCAAAACAACAGTTCTTTTAATATCTATGAACTTGATGCCGCTTCAAATAATTCTGTTGATGACATCAGGAATCTTGTAGATCAGGTACGGTATGCTCCTCAAAAAGGAGATTTCAAGGTCTATATTATTGATGAGGTTCACATGCTTTCAACGAATGCTTTTAATGCATTTTTAAAGACATTGGAAGAGCCTCCAAAGTACGCTATCTTTATTTTGGCTACGACAGAGAAACATAAAATTCTACCCACTATACTTTCTCGTTGTCAGATTTTTGATTTCAATCGGATTCAAGTAAAAGATATTGCCGACCATTTAGAGGTAATAGCAAAAAAGGAGCAGATTGATTACGAAGAAGAGGCACTTCGATTAATTGCTGCCAAGGCAGACGGTGCGCTTCGAGATGCACTTTCAATTTTTGATTTGATTGTAACCTACTCAGCAGGTAAAAAAGTCACTTACCAAGAGACCATCGACAATCTTCACATTCTGGATTATGATTATTATTTTAAGGTGGTGGATGCTTTTTTAGCAGAGGATATGTCCGCTGTTCTATTGATTTTCGATGAAATATTGAAGAAAGGATTTGATGGACATAATTTTATAGTGGGCTTATGTGAGCACTTTAGAGATCTTTTGGTTTCGAAAGATCCGGCAACGATTGAATTGATTGAAGTATCCGATTCGGTAAAGCAGAAATACCTTGAACAGTGTAAAGCAACTTCTGTTTCTTTTTTACTTTCAGCCCTCACCATTGCTAATCAATGCGATATCCATTACAAAACCAGTAAAAACCAGCGTTTGCATGTGGAGCTGGCTTTGATGAAAACAGCAAAACTCCCACAGGTTTTTCGTCTTGCCACGCTAGCTTCTGACGATCCAAAAAAAAAAGTCTGAGTAAGAAAATCTCTGCTGAATTAGAGTCTACTTCAACTACTGGTATTGATGAACCTATAGCACCCAAAGTGAGCGCTCTCCCGAAAACCATCGCTATTCCAAGAAGTCTTAGTCAGACGCAAAAGCTGATGGATGATAAATCTAAAGTGAAAGACCAGGCATTCGAAAAACCAAAAGAGGACAAAGTGCACCAACCGGTTGAAGTGGAGCTTTTACTTACGCAGGCAGCGCTCGATCTAGCAATGCCACTGGTCAAGCAACATTTTCAAGATGCCGGCAGAAGTATGGAACTTGCAGTGCTAGAACAGGAAATCAAATTAGTTGATGGTCAGCTTGTACTTGAGGTAATCGGCCAACTACAGGAGGATATTGTTGAAAAAATGAAGGCAGAATTGGTAAGGATGCTACGAGAGCTCACAAAATCCACTCGGATTTCAATCAAACTGAATGTGAAAGAAGAAATCGAATCCAATTCCAAAAGGCTCTATACAAGTACCGATAAGCTTAATCATCTAAAAACAATTCATCCGGCATTGTCAGACTTTCAAAGAAGATTTGGTCTCGAAACAGATTTCTAAAAATCTAGCGAAATTCCGAAATTAATTAAGTTCTGGAGTTGAATAGCCTGTCTGGAACTTCCATCATCTTGCTTGATAAATACCTCTTCATCGTAAATTATAACTGTTTCCATTCTAGTTGAAATGTATTTGTTCACCTTCATTCGGATGATGGAGTTGAAGTTTACGACCATATTCCCAAATTGTTCATAGTTGGAAAACAGATTAATATCCGATTTCCAAGTCACATTTTCCATTAGTTTTATATCATTAACCGAAGCTGCGATCGATACTCCAGCTTCAGCTCTTACATTTTCCCCTGGATCTACACCAAATGCTCCGCTTCTGCTTAGTAAATCATCCATTACGATGGTAAATCTTCCTGTAAAGGGGGATAAGATTATTGAAATTCTGCTCTTGTCATTATAAGTCTTCCTATAGTTTAAACCTGTTGAAGACTGTACGTATCCTGGGGAAAGTAAATCGGATATTTTAGTACGTATTTCCAGGTCGTTACCTGGAGATCTTGAATATTTGAAGCCAGCAATCAATTGTGTGCGAACATCAAGTTGGGTAGATAAATAAAAGAACTCGCTTAGTTCACGCCCATAATTACTTACAAACTGGAAATTGTCATTGGTTTTTCTAGTTTGAAAATCCCGATCTCCCTGTCTGGTGAATCCCAAGGTCACATTTAAATTGGTATCCCATACCTTACTTTCTTTTTTATAGTTTGCAAAAAGTGAAAGGCCTGAATTGAGGGCGAAAGTACTCGCTCCGCCAGCAGCCCAATTGGACAAGGTCACTTGTTGAATGTTTAGATTATAATTGCCTCCTGTTTTCCAAAAAACTTCTTTTACAGGTTCATCAATGATCAAGGAATCTCCTAGCATAAGCAGCGTATCCCCATTGATCAAGACTGTGTCAGGTATGGAGAATCGATCCTGAGCATGTATGGACTGACAGAGGAAAGTCACTAAAAGCCCAAAAAGTAGTGCATGTTTAAACATCGATATTCGATCTGGAATTGGGAAAGTTAAGGTTTGAATATAACTAATTTCTGGCCTACAGAGATGATGTTCTGGTTGCCGATTGTATTCCAGGTTTTGATTTGGTTTATAGTCACACCATATTTCTGACTAAGGCTGAACACTGTTTCCCCTGGCGATACCGTGTGGGTGATTTGGGTAGTGTTTGAGTTAGAATTCACCGAAGCAGCTTGTTCATCAATAGCTTCTGTTGTTTCTGGAGCTTGAGCTACTATGGTTTGTTGAACTGTTGGAATGTAAACGGGTACGATTTGAATTTCCTCGCCTCGCTTTCTAGACTCTTGAAGATTTAGTAGCATTCCAACTTTCAATTCACTATCTCTGCGAATTCTATTTTTGGATTTCAAAGAAGAAAGCTTAATCCCGTATTTCTGTGAAATCTCCCAAAGCGTCTCGCCTTGTTGAACAATATGTGTTTCAACTTCTGCTTTACTATTCTTTTTCTCAGTATAATAATACTTACCTGCCTCAATACGGTCTTCGTCATCCAAATCATTGAGCCTTCTGAATTTCTTCTCTTTCAAGCCTATTTTCTCTGAAAAATTGTAAGGGCTATACGCACTTACTGCTTGGACTCCATCAAGATTATTCACGGTGATCTGATCAGGTTCAGACGATTTTGTTGTGTTTCCAGAAACTCTTGGATAGGAATTGGCCTGTTTGTAGCTGGGAACGGATCTGCTGGAAGAGGGTCTGTTCTGAGTGGTTTTCTTGGGAGCAGACGACCCTTTGATTACAGCTAGTTCTACCTCGGGTAGAATGCCATCCTTAATGAACACCAATGAATAGTATCTATCCCCTCCTGGTACCTTACCATTTTTTGCCCAAGTGTTGTATTCTTTCAAATGAGATTCACTGATCCCATATTTTTTTGCCAGTGCCGATAGGGTAGCGGGTCCTTGTACTTTTACCTCTACAAGACGCTGAGAACTGTTGTTTGCAAAAACTCCAATTTGATTTTCGAAAGCGATTTTATGGGCGAGGAATTTTTTAAAGTACCAATGGCTGTTTCGGTCAATTTCCATGACTCTTTTTCCATTGTATTGTGTTCCAAAATATGCCTTGGCACCACCCAAACCCATCTGGTAAGAGACCAAAGTACACATCCAATTATCAAATGTTTTATTATGCTTTTGGAGATAAAGAGCTGCTCCCTTTGTAGAGGAAACGATATTTTGTCTTTCATCTACTTGATTGTCCACTCTTATAAATACTTCTTCAGCAGTCCCTTGTTTGAACTGCCAAAAGCCCACGGCATTGGATGTCGATACTGCGTCAGAGATTAAACCACTTTCTTGGATTGCCAAATACTTCAGATCCAATGGGACTCCCGCTTCGCGTAATTCACGCTCGATTAATGGTAAGTATAGATTGACGCGATCTTGTTTGATTTTGAAGTAGCTAGGATTTCGATATTGTGCATCGACATCCAGTTGAATTTCCCGTCTTGCCTGTGGATTGATTCGAACAATCAAATCTGCAAATTCTAATTCTGACGGAACCTGTGGGATTTGTGCGAAAATACCTTGGTAGTTTAGGAGAAAAAGAGCACAAAGGAGAAAAGGAAATTTATTTGCTTTCATTTGAAAAAGGTGATCACATTTTAATATTGATGTTTTCAGCAAAAATGATTCCTTTTTTGCCTGAATTATATTTTTCTAGCCATCATGACTCCGTCGCGGATCGGGAGCAGCACATTTTCCACACGAGAATCGGCCTGAACTTTAGCGTTAAAATCTAAGATGGCCTGAGTATCCTTATCGATCTTTTGACCAGGACTGATCAAAATTTTCCCTGACCAAAGTACGTTATCCGCTAGAATAATTCCCCCTGAAGGAACCTTATCAATTACCAAATCATAATAGTTCGTATAGTTTATCTTATCCGCATCGATAAACACGAGGTCAAAGGGTCCCGAAATTTCAGGTATTAATTTCAAAGCATTGCCAAGTCTGTAATCGATTTGGTTTAAAAGACCACTTTCTTGGAAAAACCCTCTTACTAGTGTTTCAAGTTCATCATTGATGTCGAGGGTGATAAGTTTTCCAGTTTTAGCTAAACCGCGAGCCATACAAATCCCGGAATATCCGGTATAAGTTCCAATTTCCAAAATAGTTTTTGGTTGGATCATTTTGACAAAGAGCTCGAGCATTTTCCCTTGGAGATGACCTGAAATCATTCTTGGCATGAGGACTTTCGCTTGAGTTTCTCTGGCAATTTTTAGCAAAAGTTGATCTTCAGTTGAGGTATGATCTTCGCAATAAGCAAGTAGGGCATGATCAATGAATTCCATCTCAATTAGACTTGTAGGTTAAAAAACTTAACTCGTCCATATTGAAAATTTCTTGGGCAATTTCTTGTAATTCTTCAGCAGTAGTTGATCTGATTTGGCTGAAAATCGATTCAAGAGGATCAACTTTGTCATGATCGAGCAGGATTTTACCATAGACGAGCATCAGTCCCCCATAATTTTCCTCTGCCATGGCCATTTGGCCAATAGCCTGTTCTTTTGCCATATGAAGCTGAACTTTGCCAAGTTTTTGTATCTGTAATTTTTTCATTTCTTTGGTCACGAGTCCTTTCGCCTTTTTGAGCGTCTTTTCCTCTGTTCCGAAGTAGATTCCAAAAAAACCGGTATCAGAGAAAGGTTGATAATTAGACTCAATACTGTAGACGAGGCCATGTTTTTCACGCAGCATCAAATTTAGACGACTATTCATGTTTGGTCCTCCCAAGATATTATTAAGAAGAAAAAGCTTGTATCGATTGGGATGATGAATCGAAAATGCCGGGCGTCCCATTGCGTAAAGGGATTGGGTGACATCTCGTTGCGTTGTTTTTTCTTTTGGAGTGTAACCGGAAAATTTGCTGCGAACATAAAGACTTCGCTTTGGTAAGATTGCGGCTAATGAAGGCTCGATTTGTTTAAGTGCGTCTTTCAATGAGATATTCCCAACTACTGAAAAGACGATCTGAGAAGTATCCAGCCTGGTTGCAATGAAATCAAAGAAATCTTGCTGTGAGAAGTTTCCAACCGTCTCCTCAGTACCCAAAATATTTCTACCCAAGGCATGATTCTCAAATACGACCTCGTCCAATTCATCTTGAATCGAATCATCCGGAGAGTCTTTGTACATGGCCATTTCTTCCAAAATGACCTGCCGTTCATTTTCAATTTGTTTCTGTGGAAAGGTACTGTTAAACGTGATGTCGAAAAGTAGCTCTGCTGCCTTAGGATAATGCTCCTTCAAAGTAGAGGCATAAAAGCAAATCTTTTCTTTAGTCGTATAGGCATTCAACTCACCACCCAGTGATTCTAGCCTATTGAGTATGTGGAATGTCTTTCGCTTTTTAGTCCCCTTGAAAGCCATATGCTCCCAAAAATGAGCTAATCCTTCTTCTTCTTTGGTTTCGTCTCTACTACCAATGTTTAGAATAAATCCACAATGTACCAAGCGTGTATGCGTGACTTCTTGGTGGACAATTCGGATTCCGTTGGCTAATTCCTTAATACTTAAATTCATGCTTATGCTAGGTCTTTGGTAAAATACTTACAACTAGAACAAGTTGGTTTTAGGAATGTTTTTCCTGCCTTTTGACACGAATTTTTGTAAATTTCTAAAAGAAAAATTTTATCTCAATATGAAGTATACTCCCTTAGTCAAAGAATTGTACCAACGAAATCGGGAAAAGTTATGTGAAAAACTCAAACCGGGAAGCGTAGCCGTTTTAAATTCCAATGATGTCATGCCTACCAATGCAGATGGTACCATGCGGTTTAGACAAAATAATGATTTGCTGTACCTCTCTGGAATAGACCAGGAAGAGACGATTCTGTTGTTGGCTCCTGGTTGCTCAGTGCCTGCCCTGCGGGAAGTTCTTTTCCTAAGAGAAACGAATGAACATATCGCTGTCTGGGAAGGACACAAATACACAAAAGAAGAAGCTGAGGTAGCATCCGGGATAAAGAATATAAAGTGGTTAGTGGATTTTGAGCAGGTGCTCAACACCGTTATGATGCTATCTGAGAATATTTATCTCAATACAAATGAGCATTTGCGTGCAGGAGTTCATGTGGAAACACGAGATGCCCGATTCATTAAAACTTGCAGAGAAAGGTATCCACTTCATGGATATCAGCGAATCGCTCCGATCATGCATGAGTTGCGAGGTATTAAGGAAAAAGAGGAAATCAATCAACTTCAGATTGCTTGTGATATCACAGAGAAAGGCTTCAGAAGAATCTTATCTTTTGTGAAACCCGGGGTCACCGAGTATGAAATCGAAGCAGAATTCCTGCATGAGTTTGTTCGAAATCGAAGTAAGGGCTTTGCTTATGAGCCGATCATCGCTTCGGGAGCTTCAGCATGTGTGCTTCATTACATAGAAAATAGCACAGCCTGTTTCGACGGTGAGCTTTTGCTGATGGATGTGGGTGCTGAGTACGGAAATTACAATGCAGATATGACTCGTACCATTCCTGTGAATGGAAGGTTTTCCAAAAGGCAGCGTGCAGTCTATGATGCAGTACTGCGTGTGAAAGATCAAGCCTCTGCGATGCTGACTCCTGGCGTCGTTATCCAAGAATATCATAAAGAAGTAGGATTGATCATGCAAAGTGAGCTAGTTGGTCTTGGACTTATTGATCAGACGGATATCAAAAATCAAGATCCGGATCAGCCTGCATACAAAAAGTATTTCATGCATGGTACTTCACATCATTTGGGACTGGATGTACATGATGTAGGGACGATGCATTTACCTATTCAAGCAGGGATGGTATTTACCGTTGAGCCGGGTATTTACATCCCAGCCGAAGGATTTGGAATAAGACTGGAGAACGATATTGTGGTTCAGGAAAATGGCTATTCCGACCTGATGGGAAATATACCTATTGATGCGGAGGAGATTGAGGAATTGATGAATAGTTGAAGTAGAAAGTCCCAAACGGCGCTTTTTGATTACTCTTGAATCGGTACAAATACCAAAAGCTCAAAGGTCATCTAGACGTATTGATTCTTGTACTTAAAGAAGGACCTATTAAATAAGGTGTTTTACGAAATGAAGTTGATAAACCACACCAGAATAGCACTTTATAGGTTTCGTATTTAATCCATGTAATACAGAAAATAGTATGAGTCTAGGATTTCAATGTCCCTCCTGTGGGGAAAAGCAACGCCTTAGCAAAGTATTTTTAATGAGTAACACTAGTCATTGGGAATGTCATAATTGTCAAACTGAAATTAGACCAGAAAAGCTTTCTACAATTACAGGAGCTTTGGGAGCGTTTTCATCTGAAGTCCCGGCAATGATTGCATTGCATATTTATGAAAAGCCAATAGGATTTTCATTGGGGATTAGACTCTTAACTGGAGTAATTGCTTATTTAGGGATTATCGTTTGTTACTATAAAACCACAAGACTTATCAGGAATTGAATTTTATAATTAATTGTATAAGAGTTAAGCAAGGAGTAGACGATCCTGTTGGTGACTCCGAGTTGTCTGATACTGGCGATAAGTAAAGTCCTCTTTTTAAGAGAAACGAATGAGCATATTATAATCTGGGGAGGTTAGAAATACAATAAGGCAAAAATATCAACCGAAGAAATACATTTGGTATAGGTATGTCATCTTTTAATGGCTATTGGCCTTGTTATCTGATGGTGAATTATTTGCTTGGGTTCAAGTTGTAGGAATAGGTGCGGGTAGTTGGTTATAACCCTCCAAGGGTTTCGAACCCTTGGAGGGTTTGATTTAAAAATGGCTTCCCCTCGAATTTGTTCTTTTCCTGCCTCTATCTCACGCGCTATTCTAGAAGCATCCATGCAATTTTCTCAAGAGTGATACGCATTCATTGCTGCGATCTGCATGACAGACCAATACCAGATAGGCGGTTTTAAATTTGAATCTT
>JBDNIP010000144.1:0-2410 GCA_041688245.1 Algoriphagus sp. | reverse complement strand
CTCCAGCCTTTTTGACAATCTTTAAAGGAGATAAAGAGCTTTCCTCTGTAGACGCAATCATCTCAAAAAAATGAGTAAAAGGATAAAGCCTGCATAACATCGTGAATAAATTCACGATGTTACTAGTGAAAGTGAGTGTTTCGGACGATTACGATACAGCCAAAAATCAACTTGCATTTAAATATATTGTACAAGTATACAAGTAATAAGAGGCATAAATATTCCTGCAACTATGGTAAAAGTGTAACAATGAATTCGCACTGAGTATAGAGCAGTGAAAAGAATTACATAGTAGTGGAATTCGAATTAACACAAATCAATTAGTTCTTCGTTTTCTTTCTTCATTTTCATTTCGTTTTTTAATAACAACTATAATAACGCCTACAAATGCTAAAGCTGCAGCAACCAATAATATTTTTTTTAACCCATCATTTTCAATTTTTAATTGGCTGTTTGATCCTTGCAGAATTTTAATAGGCGGAGGCACGGGTACTGTCTGAATTTTTGTGAAATCTATCATTTTTGTTTATTTGAGTTAATGATCTTAATCTTATCTTCTCCATCCCTAATAATTATATATTGATAAACAGCTGGATAGCTTACCCCTTTATATTTCATGTAATGGGTAAGAATCCCAAAATTGAACCCTTTGCCCAATAAAAACTCTCTGTGAACTGTTTTTTCTGGAACACCATCCATTAAACTATCCAACACCCGAACGTTCGTATGAAGTGGCTTATTTATGAATCCATTCTTGTGACGTTCTTCATTTGCTTTATTGTTGTAATAAATAATTCTATTCTCCGCCGCAGCAAATTTCTGAGTAATTCTACTCGGCACAAATTCTTCACCAGTAAGTAAATCTTTTTTCATAATTCTTTTTAAACAAAGATAAAGCGTTGATTTCTAGAAAAAAAGAGCAAAACGGTGCATATCAATGCATATTGATACATGTATTTACGCATCAATATAAGTTCATACATAATTCATATACATCAACCTGTATTAACACGCTTCTTTTTGTACTTTTTCATCATTAAATCCACTATTTCTATCCTATTGTAATACACCTTCCCCTCAATAAGCGAATATCCTATCAGACCTATGTCCCTCCAACGTTGTGCTGTCCTTGATGTAATCTTCATCATTTGTAAAAACTCTTGATTATCAATAAATTCTCCTATTGACCCTCTTAACTTCTTTAGAATTAATTCCTCAATAAACTCTAATCGCTTGAGTATTTCAATAATTCGTTCCTCGTTTTTCATACTTAATTTATTTTTTTGACAATCCAGCTTCTTTACACAAGTGAAAAAATGTCGCAATAGTAGTTCGTCCATCATTTGATTTTAAGCAACTTGAATAGAATTTATCTGCATCCACTTCTTTATATTTTGGACTAATACAACAAACCTTATGAAATACTCCACGCCCTGTTTCTCCTAATTCATTCGCAAATGCAAAACCCAATCTTATGTAGGTTTCATAATCAGGAGCGAGATCAATAGATTTTAGGAGTATTTCATTGACCAGTGATTCGCTTTGGCTTTCAGTAGAATTTTTCGAATCCGAATCAAATCTATCAGCCTTATACTTCCTTGGCTTGGCAGCTATGAATTTCCTATCGTATATAAGAAAGCTATTTGCGATATAGGCATCAGGATCATAACTGTAGATCCGAAGGTCAGTAGGGTTGCCACCTTTACTTTCATCCAATATTATTCCACGTTGCTTAAAATCAATCACTAACTGCTTAAAATGACGACTGTAATTTTTCACATTCAAAACTTTCACTAATCCCCAGACCCCTTTTCCTGAAACGGACAATCCACAAAACGCTACATAGCGTATGTTTTTAATTTGGTCACGTAGTTTGGGAGCATCCAAAATCGTTGGGTTGTCCTTTAAGTCAATATCGAATTGCATCCATCCTGTTTGCGAGATGATCTTTTCTTCTTTCTTTAAATTACGGTCTCTTGATTTTAATAATGCACCAGGGCAAAAGGCGGGTAATCCTAATTTCAGATCACGTTCTAATGTTGCGCGGTAAAGCAAAACATTATCTCTTGCTACCTTTATTTTTAAACCGATTGGATTTACGCAATATTTAATCCAGTCGATTATTTTAATTGAACTGGCATGGATACTTTTTACGGACTTAAAGCAGCTAACTTGATCTTCGCAAACTGATTCGAAAGTGACCAAGTGACTATTATTATAATTATTCATGTTAATTAGATATTAGAGTGTTTTTTGAATTATTAATCACTTAATCACTTTTTGAGGACAAAAAATGATGTGCCATTTGATTTTACTACCGCATATTCCAAATGAATACTATCCGTATATTTTTTAAGAAAGTTTGAGAAAGTACGCTGTTTGAAAGTGCTGCCTTCACCAAAATACGTGT
>JBDNIP010000964.1:0-1666 GCA_041688245.1 Algoriphagus sp. | reverse complement strand
TGGAAAGCCGGTTGATCGATTCACCTTCAGCAGGCGCATAATAAAGGTAAATCCAATTATTGCTAGCAAAATTCGGATCCTTGGCCAAACCAAGTAAACCGTCTTCACCATCCGGATAAACCTCCAAGTCTCCAACTTCGATAGTTTCGGAAGAAGCGGCCTGATAAAGTTTCAATTTCCCATTTCGCTCGATAAAAAGCACATCCCCGTTTTCGAGGACTTCTAGCTCCATTGGTTCATTGAGACCTTCTGTAAGAGAGATTTTGGTAAATCTACTTTCTTCGGGTTTAACAGTAGCAAAAGGATCTGATCCTTCTTTTTTGGTACAACTCCACAAAGTCAGGCAACACAGTACCAAGACCAGAACTGATTTTCTCATAGGGTTATTAAGTTATTTTGGAATTACCAATATATGAAAAGACTATTTGATCTGAATCACATTGGTATGAATGGTCGGATTCTGACAATCTATGTTTAAAACTAAAAATATTTTTTATTGTATAAATCTGTTTTTTTGAAATATAATATGGGTAAGACATTGGATCTAGCTAGTTATTTAGATGGATTTGGTCTTGATGGGACATTAGTTACTTGTAGGTATGTCGATAATGAATTTATCGAAGCAAGTTCGTCGGATAACTTATCATTACCAATGTGTAGCATCTAGAAATCAGTTGATTTTAAGAGAATTACGCCATTCCAAACGCCACACTTTGCCATTAATTTTTTTTATGAAAACCATAAAAAAAATTTAGATTTATTTTAGTTTGAGAGTATTTGTATTTAGAGCAGATGCATTATTTTAGTAGTAGTTATTCATTTATTATTCAACTTAATCCAATCAAATCATGAAATCATTACAAATCATTACAAAAACAATGTAATTGGTAAATTTGCAAGCGTTTTTAGATTTTATTTAGGCGCTTTGGCGATGACAGGAATTCTCTTCCTCGGTTCTTGTCAGGAAATTGAAGAAAGTCCAGATCAGCTCAACCTTAAGGATGATCTAATTGCTAAGGTACTTCCTCCCGAGCTTGATCCTACCGGAAGGATATCCTTTGCAAACCTGAATAGTTTCTCAGATTTTTTGGAGAATAATATAGAGAAGCCAATAGAAGAGTTGAAGCTGTTTGAGGATAAATTCGTCTCGTTACGCCAAAAAAATGAAGAATTGGCACGAATAAATCCAGCATTATTACAAATTCTAGATGATGACATAGCAGAGGATTCCATTATTACAGACGAATTCACTGCTTCTATAGTCAATGAAAAACGGGAACTCATGATAGATGGCAAAGTAGCACGATACACAGAATTTGGGACGATGGTGTACCATGACTATTATACTGAGCGGCTGGAACAAATTCTGGAAACCATGACTCAGGAGGAAATAAAAAAGATCTACGCCTCGCATGATTTTGAGGACGATCCGTTTTATGAGATCGAGCCTGGTATTTTTCTTTTCGGATCAGTGGAGGAAGAGGAGGCTGATATGGAGTTGAAAGTCATTGATCAATCCAAAGCAGATTGGATGCCCACCACTCCCCAACCTCAGGATTTTGATTTTTACTATTGCAATAGAACGACCAATAGACGAACATTCACTGATAACTACGGGCATTGGACTGGGGGAATACGACAAACAGAATATATCTATTTTGCCAGC
>JBDNIP010000143.1:0-7679 GCA_041688245.1 Algoriphagus sp. | reverse complement strand
TTTTGGATCCAGCCCATCCAAATTCATGGCATATATCCAAAAGGTAGGATTGAATGAGCCATTCAATTTCCAGCTTGCAGGGGAAGGAAAACCTTTTTTCAAAAAGCCAGGAACCAAAAACTGGTATGGAACATCCTTGGCTTGGACCTCAATTGGTTACGAAATCAAATTGAATCCGCTCCACACCCTTGCATTGTACAATGCAGTGGCCAACAAGGGGACAATGGTGAAGCCTTATCTCATCAAAGCTATTTCGAATGGAAATAA
The DNA here is from genome assembly GCA_041688245.1 of Algoriphagus sp. Taxonomy (GTDB): domain Bacteria; phylum Bacteroidota; class Bacteroidia; order Cytophagales; family Cyclobacteriaceae; genus Algoriphagus. Next base: position 7,412 of record JBDNIP010000143.1, on the reverse strand, counting down.
AATTCAGGAAAGCTTCCAGCCAGAAGCTATTCGTAGTCAAATCGCTTCTGAAAAAACAATCCAGCAGCTTCAAGAACTTTTAGAGGGCGTAGTTACCAGCGGAACAGCTAAAAATATTGCAAATACAGATTATAAAATTGCCGGAAAGACAGGTACCGCTCAGAAGCTGATCAATGGAGCTTACACCAAAAAATACTATACCAGTTTTGTTGGATATTTCCCCGCTGACCGGCCAAAATATTCAATGATAATTGTCATTGACAGTCCAAATGGATTTGCGGCATATGGAGGAGATGTTTGTGCGCCAGTATTTAAAGAGATCGCTGATAAAATCTATGCTTTGGATATGGAGTTGAACCCAGGAAGTCAAAAGACCTTTATTGCCACTGCTGAACAGGATTGGGGTCTACCCCATTTTGAAGCAGGGAAAGCGGAGGAACTTCAGCAGATTTTCGAAGAGTTGGGTTTGAAGACCGATGCGATAAATCCCGAAGAATGGGTGAAAACGGTTGCTTCAGATGGAAAAGTAATGCTACAAGTCAATGATACAGATAAGGCTATCGTTCCTGATGTATCTGGACTTGCGCTGCGTGACGCACTATTCATATTAGAAAATAAGGGGTTGCATGTTAACTATTCAGGAAAAGGCCGTGTCAAAGCACAATCCTTGGTCCCTGGTAGCAAGCTCAGCCCGAATGCCACTATTAATCTTGTATTAGGCTGATGAAAATCCTGAAGGATATATTATATAAGGTGTCATTGACTTCAACCGTTGGAAATATGGAAGTTGAAGTGAATGCTGTTGCTTTCGACAGCCGGCAGGTTAGGTCTGGTACAATATTCATAGCAATCAAGGGAACTCAAGTAGATGGACATGAATTCATCGAAAGAGCACTTGAGCTGGGCGCTGTCGCCATCATTTGTGAGCAACTTCCTGCAGACATTCACTCAGGTATTACCTATGTTGAAGTCAAAAATACCGCAAAGGCACTAGGTCTTCTGGCAGGTAATTTCTTCGGGAATCCTTCGGAAAAAATCAAAGTTGTAGCTATAACCGGTACGAACGGCAAAACCACGACAGCTACTTTACTCCACCAGCTTTTTATTCGGATGGGGTACAGCACCGGTTTGCTTTCGACTGTCGAAAATAAAATCAACGATCAAGTTATCCCTGCTACCTATACCACTCCTGATGCAATCAATATACAAGCGTTGCTTAGCAAGATGGTAGATGAAGGTTGTACACATTGTTTTATAGAGGCTAGTTCACATGCGATAGTGCAGGAGCGTATTGCCGGGTTGAAATTGGTTGGAGCTGTTTTTACAAATATTACTCATGATCACTTAGATTATCATGGCACTTTTGATGAATACATCAAGGCCAAGAAAAAGCTATTTGATGACTTGCCTAAAGATGCTTTTGCCCTTATCAATGATGACGACAAACGGGGACAGGTTATGCTTCAGAATTGCAAAGCTATACGTCAGACATTTGCATTGAAGTCGACAGCTGATTTTAAAGGAAAAATAATTTCCAATACTCTCGAAGGTTTGGAACTCGATATCAACGGGAAACTGATATGGTTCCGAATGATTGGATCATTCAATGCCTACAATTTAATGGCAGTCCTGGGAGTAGCTGTTTTGCTAGGTGAAGAGGAAGATGAGGTGCTACGTGAGCTATCGGCTATTCGAGGGGCAAGAGGCAGATTTGATCGAATCGCTATCGGTGGGGTAATCGCTATCGTAGATTACGCACACACCCCCGATGCGCTGGATAATGTACTCAAGACAATAAATGGCGTTCGAACTGGCATTGAGCAACTGATCACTGTAGTGGGCTGTGGAGGAAATCGGGATAAAACCAAACGATCAATAATGGCTAAGATCGCAGTTCAGGAAAGTGATAAAGTGATCTTGACCTCTGATAATCCGCGTTTTGAAGATCCAGAGGCAATCTTGAAAGAAATGGAAGCGGGTATTGGGTCTACTGAAGTTCGTAAGACCCTGACTATTTTGGATCGAAGAGAGGCCATCAAAACTGCCTGTATGCTTTCAAAAAAAGGTGATATTATTCTAATAGCAGGTAAGGGACATGAAGACTATCAAGAAATTAAAGGGGTAAAGCATCATTTTGATGATGCAGAAGTGGTAACTGAACTCTTACAACAATTCACAAAGAAATAATATGTTATACCCAATTTTTGACTATTTGGACAATGTATTGGATATTCCTGGAACAGGAGTATTCAAATATATTTCATTTCGTGCGGGTATGGCAGCAGTATTTTCTCTACTGATCACCATTACGTTTGGTCATCACATCATCAATTGGATTCGAAATAAACAAATCGGAGAAACTGTTCGTGATCTTGGACTAGCCGGTCAGGCTCAGAAGAAAGGCACACCCACGATGGGAGGTCTTATGATCATTGCGGCGATCGTGATTCCTACGCTCCTTTTCGCTAACCTGAATAATATTTACATCATACTTTTACTGATCACTACCCTTTGGCTGGGGGTCATAGGTTTTATTGATGATTACATCAAAGTATTTAAAAAGGATAAAGAAGGCCTGAAAGGCAGATTCAAAATCACTGGTCAAGTCGGTATTGGGATTATCGTGGGATCGACTCTTTATTTTCATGAAGATGTAGTAATCAGAGAATTTACTAATCCAGTTTCTATTGATGGGGGCGTCGTGGAAACTCCAGCTTTCCAAGATGTGAAAGTAGCGAAGACTACCATTCCTTTTACCAAAAATAATGAGTTGAATTACGAGAGCGTGCTAGATTTCCTTGGAGAGGCTATGACACCAGTCTTGTACATATTTGTGGTGACTTTTATCATCACTGCAGTTTCCAACGGGGCAAATATTACCGATGGAATTGACGGATTAGCGGCTGGAACCTCGGCCATCATCGGCTTGACCATCGCCATTTTTGCCTATATCAGTGGCAACGCTATTTTCTCTCAATATCTCAATGTGATGTATATCCCTAATTCTGGTGAGCTTGTGATTTTTGCTTCGGCATTTATCGGTGCATGCGTAGGATTTCTTTGGTACAATGCTTTTCCTGCCCAAGTTTTCATGGGCGATACAGGTAGCCTGATGTTAGGTGGAGTGATTGCCGTTTTGGCTTTGACACTACGCAAAGAATTGCTGATTCCACTGATGTGCGGAATCTTCCTGATAGAGACGACTTCGGTCATGATTCAGGTGAGCTATTTCAAATACACAAAAAAAATATACGGCGAGGGCAAAAGAGTATTCTTGATGTCACCGATTCACCATCATTACCAAAAGAAAAATATTCCTGAGGCGAAGATTGTCACTCGATTTTGGATCGTGGGAATTCTTCTTGCTGTGATGACACTAGCTACTCTAAAACTTAGATAATAAATGAAACTGATAGCCATCCTTGGAGCCGGAGAAAGTGGAATGGGAGCAGCAATGCTTGCCAAGGTGAAGGGCTATGAGGTTTTTTTATCGGAGTATGGGAAAATCTCAGATTTAAATAAGTCTAAATTAATCGAGGCTGGAGTGGAATTTGAGGAGGGAGGTCATTCTGAAAAAACTATTCTTAATGCAGATTTAATTATCAAAAGCCCCGGAATCTCCCCTAAGATTCCAGTGGTTCTGAAGGCATTTGAAGAAGGAATCGCTGTTGTCGATGAATTGGAGTTTGCCTACCGATACAGTACTGGTCGGGTGATTGCAATTACTGGTACTAACGGTAAAACTACAACTACATTATTAACTTACCATCTGCTCAAAGAAGCGGGTTTTGATGTAGGATTAGCGGGAAATGTGGGTAAAAGCTGGGCAGCTCAGTTGATACATACCAATCATGATTGGTGGGTGATCGAATGCAGCAGTTATCAGATTGATGGATTTCTCAGCTTCAAGCCCAGTATAGCAGTTTTGACTAATATCACACCCGATCATCTTGATCGATACGATTACAAATTTGAAAACTACGTGAATTCGAAGTTGGCCCTTTTCAAAAATTTAGCTTCCAACAGTTGTATGGTCTTGAATGCTGATGACATGAATTCTGTAAAAGCCATGGCTACAATTAAATCAGGAGTATCCAAACATTGGTTTTCCATGACAGCTAAGTCAAGCTCTGGAGGTTATTTGGATGGATCAACTCTTCGGATTACTTCAAATGAGCGAAAGACTATTATCCCTTTAGAGATACTTTCTGTTCATGGAAAGCATAATTTAATGAATGCGCTTTGCGCAATAATTGCTGCTACACTGGCAAATGTTTCTGAGGATAACATTGTAAGTGCTTTGAGAACCTTCGAAAATGCTCCACACCGGATGGAACAAGTACTTGAATTGGCAGGAGTCACTTACGTTAATGACAGTAAAGGAACCAATGTGGAATCCACAGCCTGTGCCTTAGCTGCTTACAATGAGCCTATTATTTGGATCGCTGGCGGAGTAGATAAAGGCAATAATTATGAACTACTCCAGCCATATACTTCAGGAATAAAAGCATTGATTTGTCTAGGGAAAGATAATTTGAAGCTGAAGGCAGCATTTTGTGATTCGATCTCAGAAATCAGAGAGACCGAGGATATTCGAGAAGCAGTTAACTGGGGTAAAGTTCTTGGAAAGCCAGGAGATGTGGTATTGCTTTCTCCCGCATGTGCCAGTTTTGATCTTTTCAAGAATTATGAGGACCGTGGAGATCAATTTCGCAGTTCAGTTTTAAACCTTAACAAAGCCACTGCATGATGAGCCAATTCAAATCATGGATCGATGAGCATTTTAAAGGTGATCCCATCATCTGGGGGATTGTAATCCTGCTGTCCCTGTTCAGTATTCTGGTGGTTTATTCTGCTACTGGTTCTTTGGCATACAAGTATGCCGGAGGTAATACGGAATTGTACTTGTTCAGACATTCTATGTTGATTTTCGTCTCATTGGCGGTAATGTGGATGGCACATCGGATTCCTTACAGAAAGTATGCGGTCTATGCTCGCTTGGGAGTAATTATTTCAATTCCCCTGTTGTTGGTGACATACCTTTTTGGATCCAATATCAATGAAGCTAATCGTTGGATTACGATTCCAGTGATTAATCAAGCTTTCCAGCCATCTGACTTGGCAAAGCTGGCACTGATCGCAGCAATTGCAGGAATGTTAGCCACACGTCAAAATAATATCAAGGATTTCAAACGCACCTTTGTGCCGATTATTATTTCAATTGGATTGATCTGTGGATTAATCGCATTGGCTAATTTTTCCACTGCAATTCTATTGCTGATGACTTGCTTACTAGTCATGTTTATCGGGAGAGTTCCAGTCAAATATCTTGTAATAGTAGTCTTGGTAGGAATTTTAGGTTTGACCACAGCGGGATTCATTGGGCAGCGGGGCGCAACATTAGTTTCTAGGGTTAAGGTATTTCTCTATCAGGATGAAGTCCCTTTCCAGGCAGAGCAGTCTTACATCGCAATTGCTACGGGAGGCATCACGGGTAAAGGACCAGGAAATAGCGACCAACGAAATTCTTTACCGCATCCATATTCAGACTTTATCTATGCGATTATCATTGAGGAGTATGGTTTGATCGGTGGTTTTGCAGTTTTATTCCTTTACCTCGCATTACTCTACAGGGGAATGCGAATTGTCGCCAATTCAAATAAAGCATTTGGAGGATTGCTTTCCGCAGGCTTGAGTTTTGCACTGGTGATTCAAGCATTAGTGAATATGGCTGTAGCGGTAGGACTAGGGCCAATCACAGGATTGCCACTGCCATTGCTCAGCATGGGAGGCACCTCATTGGTGTTCACGGGAATTTCACTGGGTATTATTCTTTCAGTAAGCCGAGGTGATCATCAAGAAGAAGTACAGAGCAAATCAGTAGGAAATAGATCAAGACTTAAAACAGCTTAATCATAGAAACGCAACGCACATATCGCATTTTGATCAGTGGTGGAGGTACCGGAGGGCACATCTATCCTGCAATTGCTATTGCGAATGCATGGGTAGCGAAGTACCCGGCTTCTGAGTTGCTGTTTGTAGGTGCTTTAGGGAAAATGGAAATGCAAAAAGTCCCAGAGGCAGGATACCATATTATTTGGTTGCCCATTGCAGGAATCCAGCGAAGTTTGACTTTGGATAACTTAAAATTCCCATGGAAGTTGCTAAAAAGTCTTCGGCAAGCTTCAAAGATTGTAGAAGATTTCAAGCCAGATGTGGTAGTAGGAGTTGGTGGCTATGCGAGTGGCCCTGTTCTTTATGCCGCTCAGCGGAAAGGGATACCAACGTTAGTCCAAGAGCAAAATTCCTATGCAGGGTTGACCAATAAAATTTTGGCGAAGAAGGCTGACAAAATTTGTGTGGCTTATCCAGGCATGGACCAGTTCTTCCCTGCTGAAAGAATCGCCTACACCGGAAATCCAGTACGGAAAGATATTCTTGACTTAACCGATAAGCGAGAAAAGGGCTTGAGCCATTTCAAATTGAATCCTGATAAGAAGATTATTTTGGTTTTAGGAGGATCACTTGGTGCACAGACACTCAATCAAGCTGTATTGAATGATATGAAGCTGTTGGACAAAGCCGGTTATCAAGTGCTTTGGCAGTGTGGAAAATTCTATTTCAGAAAAATGCTTCAAGCGACTCAACAGGCTGATCTGACAGGAATTCATTTAAGGGAATTTATTCGTGAAATGGATCTGGCTTATGCGGTGGCTGATGTGATCGTCTCACGTGCAGGCGCGCTTTCCGTTTCCGAATTGTCGCTTGTAGGTAAGCCAGTGATTTTTATCCCTTCGCCTAATGTGGTGGCGGATCACCAGACTAAGAATGCAATGACCTATGTCGAACATCAAGCAGCCTGGATGCTAAAGGACAATGAGGCAGTAGGTCAACTGAAATCAAAAATTGAAGAACTCCTAAGTGATCCAGAGCAAGTGGAAGCTTTAGGATTGAAAATAAAAGAACTGGCCAAGCCAAATGCGGCAACAGCAATTGTGGAAGAATTAGAATTATTGATCAAATGAGTTTCAAAGGGATACATAACGCATATTTCCTAGGCATCGGTGGGATCGGCATGAGTGCTTTGGCACGCTGGTTCCAGCATGAGGGAATGAGTGTATGTGGCTATGATCGAACACCATCACCATTGACAGATCAGCTAATAGCTGAGGGGATGACAGTGAGTTTTGTGGATGGGGTGGATGCTATTCCTAATTCTATCAAATTCAATCCCACTCAATCACTGATCATCTGGACACCGGCAATGCCCACAGATAGCTCTCAATTGAATTATTTCTTGGAGCAAGGTTTTCAACTTAAAAAGCGATCTGAAATTTTGGGTATGGTTACCAGTACTTTCTATACGATAGCGGTGGCAGGAACTCACGGCAAAACTACTACCTCTTCACTTC
>JBDNIP010000963.1:0-2092 GCA_041688245.1 Algoriphagus sp. | reverse complement strand
GGATGGCTGGTTTCCAGAATTCGAAAGGATCGATTCGTATCGAGTATGATTTCACCATTAAACACAATACGAAGGTGTTTTCCGCAAGATTCAAGTTTTGGAGGACGTGGATAGTCCCAAACTGATTCTTGGCCTAGTTTGGGTTTTATTGGCTTGATAGACATATCAACTTAACCCATCTCCCCCACTTTTGTTATGCTCTTCTGTCCCAAAAGGTGGAAGCCAATCTTGAATTAGGCCTTAGACAAAAACTGCAAGGCCTGTTCCCGAATAGGGCCGAATCGAGTGGTCAGCATATCGACAAGGTAATTTTGGTAAGTACGCCATGGACGCTTGGAACCCTGCTTTGGTAGATACTTTTCGGCGCGGCTGATGTATTCCGAACTTAAGTTGAAAAAGTTCTCTTCGTTTTCGATCCTGCTTGCCCTCGGAGTCACAACTTCCAGCTCATGTTTATCCATGTATTTCAAGATTTTACAAAGGTAATTAGCAGTCAGATCTACCTTTAAAGTCCAAGAAGCATTAGTATAACCAAAACAATAAATAAAATCAGGTAAACTACTTATCATCATTTCTTTATAAATATAGGAATCGCTGATTTTTGCCACTTGATTATTTACTGAAATCTGAGCTCCACCGAGCAATTGGATCTTAAGTCCAGTGGCCAAGACGATGAGTTCTGCTTCGATGAATTTCCCGTTTTTAATTTGCACTCCCTTCTCATAAAAATGCGAAATTTCACCAGTTACGACATGGGCTTGCCCCTTATTAATGCTCGTAAAAAATCTCCGTCTGGTACCACATAGAGTTGCTGGTCCCAAGGATTATAACTCGGATTAAAGTGCTTGTCTACTGGATATCCTTCTGGAAGCTGTTTGGCTGCCTCATTCATGATTAGCTTTTTCATGAATTTTGGGAAAGCTTTCGAAAACCCAAAGTAGGTCCCCATAGCTGATATATTTCGCGCCTTCAGCGCTACCTATCTAACGTCTTTATAGGAGAAAGAATAGGATACGACTATTATAAGGAAATGGCGAATGATTTTTCTCCTGTACTATGCTTCCTATGTGATTATGTGGTTAAAAAATATCCTCTATGAAACCTTCGTGCCATCCGAGACCCTCTAGTGAAAAAAACGCCTCTACCCGTTTTGGCGAATCCGTATTTTCCAAATTGACCTCATTTCGGCCAAAACCCGGAATCGCTAAAAATACTTGAGGCTACCCATATTTTGTCCCCACAGGACAATCTGAGTAATCCAGATAAATGGCTAATAATCTTCATAATTTCCTCTGGTACCATCTAAAAATCAGATACCCAAAAGCCATCAACCCCCAGAAAACTGTCATTATCATCAGATTGTAAATGCTCATCTCAATCATCGCAACCACGGCAATTACCAAGGCGATAGCAGGGAAATACGGGAAAAGCGGTACTCGAAAAGGTCTTTCCAAATCTGGATGATTTTTTCTCAGTGCAAAGAAAGCAATCATCGAAACGATGTATAATGTCAATGCTCCAAAGCACGCAATGGTAATGATTTCACCTGTTTTGCCTGTCAACAAAGCCAGAATCCCAATTCCCATATTTACGATCAGGGCATTGATTGGCGTTTTGGTTTTCGCATTTACTTTCCCCACAAACGGAGAAATGTATCGCTCCCTTCCAAGTTCCAAAGTTGATCTGCCGGCAGCCAAGATGATTCCATGAAAGGAAGCAACCAAGCCAAAAAGTCCTACCGTAATAAGGGTATGGTATAGGATATTGCTTTCCCCGACGATTTTGGCAAGCGCTAGCGGAAGTGGAGAATCTGAAGGCTCAGTGCTCCCGGGAGGATAAACGATGGCTTCCCAACCATCCACTCCGACCGCTGAGGTAAAGGTCAAAATACATAAAATCACCAAGGTGAAGATGGCCGACCCAAATCCAATCAGGATATTCCGCTGCGGGTTTTTAGCTTCTTCTGCTACGTTAGCAACGCCCTCGATGGCCAAGAAAAACCAGATTGCAAATGGGATCGCTGCAAAAGCTCCACCCCAACCGTTGGGCAAGGCATTGGTGGTTAAGTTTTTGAACTCAAATACGGTAAAGC
>JBDNIP010000962.1:0-1423 GCA_041688245.1 Algoriphagus sp. | reverse complement strand
TTTGTCTAATCTGGCAGAACTGCTCAACATCAGCACCTCAGATTCATAAAGAGTTTCAGGAAAATCAAACCCATGAAGTGAATTGATCAGGGAAGTTCCTACTGATCGCATCGAGGCCAAAAACTCATTTGTAATTGGAATTCGTTTACTTCTTTTGCCAGTGGTCCCGCTGCTTAGGGCAAAAAAATCAGGTCTGCCCGGCCAAGTTATATCTTCTAAACGTTCCTGCCTTGCCCACCATTGCTGATGCATTTCCTCGTAATCAAAAATAGGCACCTCTTTTCTAAAAGCAGCAATCAAGTCGGGAGATTTTAAGATTTGTTCAAAACCATAGTATTTTCCAAAAGCTGTATTTTTCGCTTGGCTCAATAGCTCTCTAAGCTGATTTATTTGTGATTCTTTTGGATTATCTTCTCCTGATTGAAGTTTTCCAGTCAGGTCAACACCAGCTTTTACCAGCTTTCCTAATAGAGCCATATATTTTCTTTTTTGACTTCAAAACTACAAAGGCCATGCCTCGGGAAAAAATTTATTCAAGTAAAAGCTTTTTCGCACTCAGCAATACCAGCTCAAGAATTTATTAAGCCCTAATCTATATTATCTCAATCAGCATTCGCTTGCTGTAAAAACTAGTATCTCAAAGAAACCTACCTGATGCCAGTTTCTCCCGTCTGGTTTTGGGATCGGAAAGCGCACTCAATCTATTGTATTCATCAATTTTATTGTAAAGGAAAACTGAAAATTTCCCTTTTCTTCACCTTTTTTCTTTGATTCTTGGAAATTTTTCAAGTTCGCATAGTATGATTTCTATATCAAATAGTTGTTTGCCACGGCTTGACTCCATCAATTCAAAATTCTCTTTTTAAATTCTGGAGTTAAGCCGGCATTGTCGAGGCGATAAAATGAGCAAAATACAAATTTAAATAGTTGATTTTTAGACACATCACCTTTGTAGAATTCAGATTGAAGAAACTTAAAAACGTCGATCGACCCTTTATTTAAATTTGTCAGGGTTTCAGATTTTTCTTCCAAAACACTGTCTATTATCTTATCAATTTTTTCTTTATTGAATTCTTCTCTGATCATGAATTATGTCGTTGATACTTCTTAAAATTCTCTGCCTGCTCAAAAATCTCTTTGTATACCTCATCTCGATCCACCGGAGGATAATCGTTTTCTGCAAGTAGAATAATCAAATCCACCTTCAGTTCTGCCTTGATATCATCCCGCTTGCTCCAGTCGGTGTATTTCGCTTTGTCATCGACCACATTTTTGACCAGTTGTGCCAAATGAATCAACTTATCCTCTGGATACACAAAGTCGTACCGTATTGCCAACTCTTTCAGAATATCATAAAAAGCTTTTTCCTCAAAGTCAATACCCAGTTCTGTGAAGGAATCTTTCTCCTTTTTCATGGCATAAT
>JBDNIP010000961.1:0-2478 GCA_041688245.1 Algoriphagus sp. | reverse complement strand
GAGTGATCGCGGTTGGGAATGGGAGTTCTTTTGGGATTCAATCATTCAATCAAGGGACCTATCAGCTTGAGGGATTGGAGACTGTTTTTGATGATTCCAACCAACTGTATTTGGACTTCGAAGGAATCAAAGCATACGAATTGGAGACTACGCTCAAGGAAAAACCTGGAGCCCGAACTACCCTTATCAATCGCACAGCCGCAGAGAAATATGCAAACCTAAAAGGGATAACTGCAGAGGATCTGATCGGTATGCAGATCCTCACCGAGCCAGAATACATCAATGAAGAGACTGGGCAGATTGGGTTTCCATTTACTATTGGGGGGATTTTCGAAGATATTAATCTCTTTTCCCTTCATGAAAAAGTTGAACCTTATTTCTTGACTACCTATGAAAATGTTGAAATGGATGGGCGAAGTATAGTTTCCTATTATCCTGAAAATGCTGCCGCCGTTTTAGCTGCTGTGAATTCAATCTATAGTGATTTGGATGAGCCGTTTCCTTTGGAACTTGAATTCCTCAGCGAAAATGTGAGGCAGCTCTATGCTCAAGATCGACAGACTGCCGACTTGCTTCTTTACTTCAATATTATTGCAGTCTTCCTTGCTGCCTTAGGAATCATAGGAATTACCATTTTCCTAACGATGGCTCGAAAGAAAGAAATTGGGATACGAAAGGTGCTTGGCGCATCGGTCTTTTCAATCATCCAATCGGCTACCAAAGAATATTTGATCTTAGTCGGAATTGCTTTTCTGATCGCTTGGCCAATTGCCTACTACGCGGCGAATTCCTGGCTTTCCAATTTTGCCTACCGAATCGAAATCAATCAATTTGTCTTCGCTTCCGTTGGTTTGATGACTTTTGTATTCACAGCAGTCATTGTGGGGATCATTGCCTATCAGGCTGCCCAGGCAAATCCGGTGAATAGTTTGAAAAGCGAATAAAACTGAAAGTATGAATGCTAAAGTAAAAAGGGGGAAAATTATGTGCTGGGACGTTTCGATTTAACTACTCAATATAAAAGTGCAAGTCGAAAATCGAAAACGTTTTATTCTGCCGTGTTAACTCCGACCATTTAAGTATGTGTCTCATAAGAAAATTAAATTAGGTTTGATTTAAGTCCCTCGGATTTAGTCTCGATCTGCGGGAATCTTATACCGGAAAAACGAGGCACAGACCGAGGTAAATAGGTTTCGTTTTTGTCCGTGGTTAAGATTTACCCATCCGAATGTAATTCGATTAGATTCCCTTCTGAATCTTCAAAGAAACCCATAAAGCCATTTTCTCCAATCCTGGTTTTTGGTATCGTGATTTGAGCTCCGGCAGTTTCGATTTGATCCAGCAGCAATTGAAGATTGGGATTTCCAGTTAGGTCGGTGACCAAACCTTCTTTACTTGGTTTATAATCTGGACTTTGTACGAGTCCACTTCCTGAAAGAGGCAGTTCAGTGCTGAATATCGCCATTTTATATCCTTCACATCAAATATTTTTATTTCAATCTTAAATATTTTCTTGTAGAAATCTTTTACCCGATCAATGTTCGTGGCCAGAATTTCAAATCAGTTGCGTGCGTTGCTGTCTTTGCTGAGTCATGCCATTTTTTGTTTTTTTGTGAAAAATACTGGGTTATACTATCGATGTTGAAAATTTCAAAGAAGTCTTGTTATGAGTAAGTTAAAAAAAAATAAAAAGACCTTTTTCTTAGCTAATTGATTTGATCAGAGAACCTCAGAAAGTGAATTTTCTTTTAAACTAGGATATAATGGGAAAAGGTTAGCACTTAAAATAAAGTACCATCCACTGCCTACTGAGTTCTGCCTACTGAGCACTGCCCACTGCCTCCTGAATAAACTTTGCCCGCAAGCGAACGATTTTGTTCGGGTAAATAAATCAATGTTTTCCAAAAGTGCTTAATTGATTGTTTTAGGCTATTTTTTGATGGCACAGAAGTGGAAATAATAGAGAATGATCATGCAAGACCAGCGGCTTTATTGCATGGGCCGCGTGATTGCGATACATGCAACAGAGTATTAAGTTTAGACTAGGTTCAGCCGGTGAGAAGCAATCTTATCGGTTTGAAACAGATTGCCTGCCCTCCGGGAGTCGGGCTTCGGATTTGAAGAAGTGTATTAAATAACTAAGCGTACTATTAAATCCTCGCAATGACGTAAGGCAAGACCAGCGATGTCATTGCTATACCTGAAACAGAGTATTAAGTTTAGACTGGGTTCAGCCGGTGAGAAGCAATCTTATCGGTTTGAAACAGATTGCCTGCCATCCGGGAGGCGGGCTTCGGATTTGAAGAAGTGTAGTAAATAACTAAGCGTGCTATTAAATCCTCGCAATGACAAATCAAGCACTCGCAATGACGAAAAGTAATGACAACCCACAACTGACAACTGAAAACCGACAACCCCATGCTCAAAAACTACTTTAAAATCGCTTGGAGAAACTTACTGAGGCAAAAGTCATTTTCT
>JBDNIP010000960.1:0-1399 GCA_041688245.1 Algoriphagus sp. | reverse complement strand
AAGGACTATTTCTCCTTTATGACAACTACTGAAAACGCGCTTTGAATTGAGACTTTCCGAGATGTCACCAAGTATGTTCAGGCTCGTCAGAATACAACTGTTGAAAGCAAACTTGATATTGGTAAAATCACTATTTCCCTAGCTTCGGAACTTGATCCAAATATCTATACCGTGCCCTTGACCATCAAAACTTACATCCCTGATGATTGGGCACAAGCCAAAAGCAGTGATCAAAAAACGCTAGCCATTCGGAAAGATGCAAAGGGAAAATATGTTCTAATTCCATTGTCCCTAACTGAATCGCAAACTTATATCACAAACTAACACTGATGAATAAAATCTTTCTAGACTGCTTTATTATTTCTGGGAAGATTTAATTTCTTACTCAAAACTATTTTTCTTGACTCACTGGAGTTTTTGTAATTTGGGCGATGCTCAAAAGCCAGAAATACCTCTTTAACCTAGACTCAGGGGTCCATTACCTAAATAATGCCTATCGCGGCCCCCAACTGAAATCTTCCGAAGAGGCTGGGATTTCTTCGATCATCAAACAGCGAAATCCATTTCAGCTAAAGCAATCTGATTTCTTCGAAGGCGTAGCGTCTGTACGGAATACTTTTGGAAAATTGGTGAACTGTGATTCCTCTGAAGTTGCGATCATCCCATCAACTTCCTATGGATTTACTTCTGTTTTGAATAATATCAAACCAAAAGCAGGCGGAAAAGCCATCGTGGTCCACGATGAATTTCCAAGTGGCTATTTTTCTATTACTCGATGGGCTCAAGAAAATCAGGCTTCCATTACGACTATTTCTGCTGATCCAAACTCAGATTCCAAAGGCGAATCTTGGAATACTCATTTGATTGATGCTATTGACGCCAATACTTCTGTCGTGTTGATTTCTTCGGTTCACTGGATGAGTGGATTAAAATTTGATCTGGAAGCTATAGGTGACAAATGCCAACAAATGGGAGCTACATTTATCGTTGACGGGACACAATCAGTCGGCGCAATGCCCATAGATGTCAAATCCTGTAAAATAGATGCCTTAATCTGCGCCGCTTACAAATGGTTGCTTGGTCCCTACTCAATAGCTATGGCTTATATCGGCGAAAGATTCAACAACGGAATCCCACTGGAAGAATCTTGGATGAATCGGGAGAATGCTCAGGATTTTAGTAAGCTATCTGAATATGCTTCTGAATATAAAGCAGGTGCCTCGCGGTATACTGTTGGTGAGGCCGCCAATTTTATCTTAATGCCTATGCTTCAGGCGAGTTTGAATCAGATATTGGAGTGGACTCCTGAGGCTATTCAAAATTACGCTGGCTCTCTTAATCGCCCATTGTTGGATTTCATTAATCAAATCGGAGGTCAAACAGAATCAGAAGCTTTTTT
>JBDNIP010000959.1:0-2170 GCA_041688245.1 Algoriphagus sp. | reverse complement strand
GATATGTTTGACTGTGTGATGCCAACTAGAAATGCGAGAAATGGAATGCTTTTCACTTCAGAAGGGTTTATTAATATTAGAAATGAAAAGTGGAAGGATGATTTTACAGGAATCGATCCTACTATCGGAGGTTATGTCAGCACCTCTTACTCCAAAGCATACCTTCGCCATCTGACGATCAGCAAAGAGATCCTGGCAGCGCAGATTGCAAGTATTCACAACTTAAGCTTCTATTTGTGGTTAGTGGGACAAGCGCGTGAGCATATTCTTGCAGGTGATTTTAGCGTTTGGAAAGATCATATGGTCAAAAAAGTCAGTACTAGATTATAAAATGAAGATTCTCGATAAACTGATCATTAAGGATTTTTTGAAGACCTACTTTTTCGTAGTCCTTATGCTGATTCTTATTGTGCTGGTTTTGGATTTTACTGAAAAGAATGATACCTACATACGAAACTCGGTTCCCTTCTCGGATATTTTGAAGTACATGGGAAACTATGGTTTGTATTTGAATAACCTGCTAACTCCGATTACAGTATTTATTTCAGTTATTTTTATCACTTCCAAAATGGCCGGAAGGAGCGAAATTATAGCAATACTTAGCAGTGGAGTCAGTTTTTCCCGTCTACTTCGCCCTTTTATTTTTGCTTCGATGATGATTGGAGGAATAAGCTTCCTGATGAATGGTTGGGTCTTACCAGTGGCTACTGCTGAAGTGACTGAGTTTCGAATGACTTATTTGGATAAGGGATCGGCATCTAACGAGTCAAATAAACATATCAAAGTGGGCCCAGATTCCTATGCCTATATGAGTAGGTTCTTCAAGACTGGCAATACGGGTTATCATTTCACCTTGGAGACAATTCGCGAGGGAGAATTAATCGCCAAGCTTTCTTCTGATCGGATAGAATGGGATACGGCAAAAAGCGTATGGACGCTTCGTAACTGGAGACTACGTAAACTGAACGAGCGTGGTGAAACCTACAAGGTAGGAGAAAATCTAGATACAACGTTATCCATTACTCCCGACGATTTTGATCTTCCAAAAAATCACCACGAAATGCTAAAACTCCCAGAGCTCAGTCAACAGATTCGAATCTTGGAAGATCGGGGAGCTGATAATGTCAGTTTCTATAAGATTGAGCGCTACGTACGATTTATGTCTCCATTTGCAGCGATGATTTTGACTTTCATAGGAGTAATCATGTCGGCGCGAAAAACTCGTGGCGGTTCAGGATTTCAGATTGCAATGGGATTTCTATTGGCCTTTGTATACATTATTCTATTTCTGCTCTCAAGGACATTTGCTGAAAACGGGACCGAATATCCCATACTTGCAGTTTGGCTACCAAATATAGTATTTGCCGTCACTGGCTTATTGCTCTATAAAACTGTCCCTCGTTAGATGAACGCATCAATTAAAGATTACCTCATGCTTCATTTCATAGTGCTGATCTGGGGATTTACCGCAATTTTGGGTTTGTTGATCAGTTTGCCTGCAATAGAATTGGTTTTTTATCGGACTTTGATTGCTTCGGTCGGTGTCGCTGGACTATTTCTATTTAAGAAAAAAAGTCTTTTGATCCCATTTTCAGAAATGAAAAAAGTCATCGGGGTAGGATTTGTAATTGCTTTGCATTGGATCTTGTTTTTTTGGTCTGCGCGGGTTTCCACCGCATCAGTTTGCCTTGCAGGAATGGCTACCACTTCACTCTGGACTGCATTTGTTGAACCGATCTTTAATCGCACGAAGATCAAATGGTATGAAGTTGCCCTGGGTTTAATGGTGATCTCTGGGCTTCTGGTAATATTCAGTTTCGAGACTGGTTATTGGCTTGGGATAAGTATGGCTTTGGCCGCGGCATTCCTTGCTGCAGTTTTTTCGGTTTTGAATAGCCGCCTTGCTCATAAGCATAGCCCTTATCACATTACTTTTTATGAGATGGCGGGAGCCTGTCTTTTTTCCCTGTTGTTTATGCCGGTGTATTCTTATTTTATTGCTGAGGATGGGCTCAAAATGAATTGGGAAGGATACGATTGGTTTTGGTTAGTTATTCTGGGAGGAATCTGTACGGTTTATGCTTTCTCGGTCTCAGTAGAATTGATGAAACGGCTTTCGGTGTTTACCATTAATTTGACTATTAATCTGGAGCCGGTTTATGGGATAGTT
>JBDNIP010000958.1:0-1847 GCA_041688245.1 Algoriphagus sp. | reverse complement strand
GAAAAGAAATATTCGCCTCAAAATGATGCTAAATGGCTTTCCGATTCTCATGATCATATTTTGGTCTATACTAAGAATAAAGAGATCTGGAGACCTAATCTTTTGCCGAGAGGAGAGCAGCAGAATAAATACTATAAGTACAATGATAATGACGGTAGAGGGTTATGGCGATCTGATAATGTACTTGTAAAATCGTTTTCTCAATCTGGAGTTTTTGCGATAGTTAATCCAAATACTGGAAAAGAATATTGGCCTTCAAAAGGAAGTTGTTATAGATTTAATAGAGAAACTGCCGGTAGATATTTAAAAGAAAATCGATTTTATTTTGGAAAAGAAGGTACAGGTGCCCCTCAATTAAAGAGATATCTTTCACAAGTTAAAGATGGAGTAACATCTAAAACAATTTTTTTTAGAGACGAGGTAGGCGATAATCAAGAAGCAAAAAAAGAGGTAAAAGTTTTTAATGAAGAGAGTGTATTCTCTACCCCTAAACCAGAAAGACTTTTAGAAAAAATCCTATTCTTAGGCAGCAAGCCAAACGACCTAGTCCTAGACTCTTTCTTAGGTTCAGGCACTACGGCAGCTGTAGCCCATAAGATGGGGAGACGCTATATCGGTATTGAGCTCGGCGAGCATGCCATTACCCATTGCTATCCCAGATTGAAGAAAGTGGTAGATGTAGAGCAGGGAGGAATCTCCAAGTCAGTGGACTGGAAAGGTGGCGGAGGATTTAAGTTCTATACGCTAGCCCCAAGCCTGCTAAATCTGGATAAGTTTGGTAACTGGGTTATCAACAAAGAATACAATCCCGATATGCTAGCTGCCGCGATGGCGAAGCAAGAAGGTTTCAAATATGCCCCAGATGAAGCCATCTTCTGGAAGCAGGGATGCAGTATGGAGCGGGACTTTTTATTTACTACCACTCAGTTCCTGACCGTTGAGGCACTGGATCGGATCCAGGAAGAAATGAAGCCAGACGAAACGCTTCTAATCTGTTGCAAAGCTTATCAACCAGAATGCGAAAATCGGCATACGGGTATCACTATTAAGAAAATCCCAAGTCTATTACTCGACAAGTGTGAGTTTGGACGGGATGATTACAGTCTGAAGATCGTGCAGGTACCTACTGAAGATCAGGAAGGGGAAGGAGATTCAGAGAAATATTTCTTAGCAGATATTTTGGACATTCCAGCTAAAACCAAAAGCACAAAACCTACTCAGCCCGGTCTTTTTGACTAATTTTTTTCACCCAAAACCATGAACAAACAAGCCAATCAGATCAAGCAGCGACTTTCACTTCGCCTACCACTTCAAGAGTCACTGGATATTGTAGCGCAGCTAGCAGATGCACTTTCCTTGGATAAGCATGCGGATTTGGAAGAATCTCTTGCCATTGTACAAAAACACTTTCCGAAAGTAGCGGACTTTGAGCGAGACTTTCCTTCCATCTGTTTTCCATCGCCACTGGCGTAGGTAAGACACGATTGATGGGCGCCTGCATCACCTATTTGTATCTGGAGAAAGGAATTCGAAATTTCTTTATCCTCGCACCCAACCTCACCATCTATGAGAAACTGATGGAAGACTTTGGCAATCCTGGGTATGCCAAATACGTGTTTAGTGGAATCGGAGAATTTGTGCATAATAAACCGGTGATCATCACGGGAGAAAACTATGCGCAGATGGGCGGACTTTTTAAAGATTCTGAAGTTCGCATCAACATCTTCAATGTTGCCAAGTTCAACTCTGACAATAAAGGGACAAAGAAGGATGGCGTATCGCTGGCACCACGAATCAAGCGCTTATCAGAATATCTGGGTCAGTCCTACTGGCAGTATTTGACCGAG
>JBDNIP010000957.1:0-11865 GCA_041688245.1 Algoriphagus sp. | reverse complement strand
GGCTAATTTAAGTAATTACCTTTTTTTCATCCCGAATCGTTGATAGCGGAGTTTTAAGCACGATAATCAAAATATCTGATTTACAACTCTTAAATGGGTTCATGAGTATTAATATTCTACTCACGTTGGCGAAAGTCAGAAGTGGAACAAGGCACCACAACCATGCTATATTTATTTAGAAGAGAATAAGTTAGATGCCTATTTTACTTTTAAGGATCGCCTTGGCAAAAGACAAGATTGGCTCTATCCTTTGAGAGAAAAATCATTACGCTTTCCAAATTTGGTTATCAAAAAGGAATTAATACGAGCACCTTGGGAATGACTCTCTTTTACCCACCTATTCTCTTTTCCTAACCAATATCTGATTGGGACCTTTGGAACCTCTTCTATGGAGTAATACTTGCTTGTCCTGACAAGAGTTACCCTCAACTGAGCAAAAAATTCGTCCTTTTTATTCTTTAACGTTTTTGGATTGTAAACAAATTTGAAACTAATGCCTATGAAGTCCAAATCATAATATTATAATAGGAAAACAATTGGTAAAACATTTCTTGGTATTACATGTAATTAGGTGTTAATCAAAAAAATACCGAACAGCTGCTGTTAGAATGCTGCTTTACAATGTAATACAATAAAAAAGGGTACCAATAGGTACCCTTCAAAGTAGCGGGAACAGGACTCGAACCTGTGACCTTCGGGTTATGAGCCCGACGAGCTACCAACTGCTCCATCCCGCGATATGTCTTAGACTTGCGTCTTTATTTCTATTTGAATAGCCCTTCTGGCTGATTGTGGTACAAAGGTAAAGAGAAACTCTACAAAATCAAGTACCTTTGTAAAAATTTTTAAAATGAGCACAAATAAACATCAAGCAGGCTTCGTCAATATCATCGGTAAACCAAACGTGGGTAAATCCACCTTGATGAATATCCTTGTAGGTGAGCGAGTTTCGATTATTACATCCAAAGCACAGACGACTCGTCACAGGATTGTCGGCCTCACAAATTCGGAAAATTATCAAATTGTTTTTTCGGATACTCCGGGTATGTTGAAGCCGCAATACGAACTTCAGAAGAATATGATGAGTTTTGTCAACATCTCACTGGAAGATGCCGACATTATTCTCTTCGTCACCGATCTCTTTGAAACAGATACTGATATTGAGCATGTGATTGAAAAAATCAATAATTCCGGGGTCCCCGTACTATTGGTAGTCAATAAAATCGACTTGGCGAAAGAAGGTCAGCTAGAAGAGGTGACGACTTATTGGACATCCAGACTAAAGACCGAATTGGTTATCCCCATTTCTGCAGGTGAAAAATTCAATATCGAAAAAATCAATCAGGAAATCTTAGATCGATTACCTGAGCATCCAGCCTATTACGATAAGGCGGAACTTTCTGATCGCTCCGAAAGGTTCTTTGCCTCCGAGATAATTCGAGAGAAGATCTTCACTAATTATAAAAAGGAAGTTCCTTACAGTACTGAAGTAAGTATCGAAGACTTCAAAGAAGATGCTACCATGATCCGGATCCGAGCAAACATTTTCGTAGAGCGGGAAAGTCAAAAAGGGATAATAATAGGTGAAAAAGGTAAAATGCTCAAAAAAGTCGGGATAGAATCCCGAGAGGAATTAGAGAAATTCTTCGGCAAAAAAGTCTTCTTGGAAACCTTTGTAAAGGTGGAGCAGGACTGGAGAAAAAATAAATTGAAATTGAAAAAATTTGGGTACGACCCAACTTGATTATGGCAAATATTGTAGCAATAGTAGGTAGACCAAATGTGGGTAAATCCACCTTGTTTAACCGATTAGTAGAAGAGCGAAAAGCAATTGAAGACAACATGAGTGGGGTGACGCGTGACCGTCATTATGGCCATGCGCAGTGGGCCGGCAAGTTCTTTTCAGTGATTGACACTGGAGGATACGTCGTCGGATCAGACGATATCTACGAAGCAGAAATCAGAAAACAAGTAAAACTTGCTATAGAAGAAGCAGATGTAGTTCTATTTGTGGTAGACTGTCATGATGGTGTCACTGATTTGGATACCGATTTCGCACATGAACTGAGGGCCACCAAAAAACCAGTTTACATCGTTGCCAACAAGGCGGACAATCAGGAAAAAATATTCATGGCCAATGAATTTTATTCATTGGGCGTAAGTGATTTCGAAATTTTCCCGATCGCATCTGCAAGTGGAAGCGGTACAGGTGAATTGTTGGATGATATGATCACTCAATTCAAAGAAGAAGGCGACGAAGATCCTGATGCAGATACTCCAAAAATCTCAATCCTTGGAAGACCGAATGTAGGGAAGTCCTCATTCCTAAACGCCCTTTTGGGCAAAGAACGATCCATTGTTACCGATGAAGCCGGTACCACAAGAGATGCAATTCATACCCGTTACAAACTTTACGGCAAAGACTTCATTATTACCGATACTGCAGGAATTCGAAAAAAATCTAAAGTCACGGAGGATGTCGAGTTTTATTCGGTGATGCGTTCGCTTCGCACACTTGAAGAGTCTGACGTAGTGATCGTAATGGTGGACGCCACGAGAGGGCTAGAATCACAGGATATCAATTTGATCGCCTTGGCAATTAAAAATAACAAAGGGATCATGATCATGGTGAATAAGTGGGATTTGATAGAAAAAGATCACAAAACTATGGGCGCCATTAAAGATGATATGATCGAGCGACTAGGCGAAAACAAATGGATCCCAATAATTTTTACCTCTGTGACTGAAAAACAGCGAATTATGCAGGCAATTGAACTAGCTGTTAAAGTCTTTGAAAATAAAACTAGAAAAGTCACTACTTCGAAATTAAACGATGTAATGCTTACGGAAATCGAAAAATATCCACCTCCAGCTTGGAAAGGAAAGTACATCAAAATCAAATATGTCACCCAATTACCAACCAAAAATCCAGTCATTGCATTCTTCTGTAACCTCCCCCAATATATAAAATCACCCTATACACGATATTTAGAGAATCGAATTCGTGAAAACTTTGATTTCGTGGGAGTTCCTGTCAAAATCATCTACAAAAGCAAATAAAAATATTTGAACGGCACTTGTTTTATTATAGGAAGTAGTGATACCTTCACGTCGTAATTAAGAAAACCACAAAAAATGAAAAAAGTATTTGCAATTTTCGCAATCGCTGGTCTTATGGCTACAGCATCTTGCGGTAACAAGGAAGTAACCGAAGAGACTACTGAGACTACAGAGTCCACTGAAGTAGTTGAGGAGACAATCGAAGTAGTTGAAGAAACTGCTGATTCTGCTGCTGTAATGGTAGAAGATGTTGTTGAAGAAGTTAAGTAATTAGCGCTCACTTCTAGAAAAATTGAGTCTCGATATTTCGAGACTCTTTTTTTTTATATTTTTAGTAATGAGTATCGCAAAAAAATTAACCCAAGTTTTTGAACATCAACTCCCTAGCTCGGCAGTTAACTATTGTATCGAACTTTGGAACAAAGAGCCCTTTCACTTTCAGATTACCCGAAGTAGAAAGTCAAAATTAGGAGATTTTAGATATCGAAGAGGTCGGGAAATCCAAACTATTACGCTCAATTCTGATCTCAATCCTTACCAATTCCTTCTTACGCTCATTCATGAAATCGCACACCTTCATACATTCAAAAAGTTTGGAATAAATACATCCCCACACGGAGTAGAATGGAAGAGAACTTTTGTTGGACTAATGGATCCAATTCTTTTGGAGAAAATATTTCCAATTGATCTGTTGATCCCATTGCGAAAGCATATGCTAAATCCTAAAGCTAGTTCTTCCGGAGACCTTTTTTTGATGAAAGAGATGAGCAAATATGATTTGACTAGTCAGGAAAACAAATTCATCTTCCTTTCAGATTTAAAGCTAGGAATCAAATTTCTTCTGGCTGGAAGGGAATTTGAAAAAGGGGAAACACGCCGAACCAGAGTGCTATGTATAGAAGTTATATCTGGAAAAAAGTTCCTAATTACTCAACTAGCTAAGGTAGAGTTGTCTCAATAATTAATCTTTTTGCCCACCAATCTGATTGTCAAGGTTTGAAAAATCCTTGGGCTGAGGAAGATCTGATATAGCGTTAATCCCAAAGTATTCCATAAACTTATTGGAAGTACCATAGATCAATGGTCTTCCGATTCCATCTGATTTACCTTGAATTTCTACAAGCGCTTTGTCTAGCAGCTTTTGCACTGAATAATCACTGTTTACCCCCCGTATTCGCTCAATTTCTCCTTTGGTAATTGGCTGTTTATAGGCAATAATAGAAAGTGTTTCTAACTGAGCGGTAGAGAGCCTTTTTTGTGATTGTTGCTTTAAAAGAATACTTATTGAAGCTTGGTAAGCTGGCTTTGTCAAAAATTGGAACCCACCTCCCAGAAGCTATAGCTGAAATGAAAAATCTTCTGATTGGTACTTATTTGTAAGCTCCTTGATTGCGTTCAAAATATGAGCCTCAGGCACTTCCACCTCGAACATTTCATTCAGACATTTTGTGATTTCTGAAACAGACAAAGGAGAAGGTGCACAGAAAATCAAGGCTTCTATATGCCGATGAAGAAAATCCAAGACTACTGCTTTGCCAACTTTGCCTCAATCGAATGCATCGTATGAGGAACAGCTTTCAAACGCTCTTTTGAAATCAATTTGCCGTTATCTATACACACGCCGTAAGTATTATTTTTAATTCTGACCAAAGCGTTCTCCAAGTTAATAATGAACTTTTGCTGACGTGCAGCAAGCTGATTTTGACTCTCGCGCTCAAGCGTGTCCGCGCCGTCTTCCAACAATTTTGACGTAGAGGCTGTAAAGTCAGTTCCACTATCATTTTTCTTACTTAATGATTCCCTGAGTGTGGTCAGCTCCCCTTTTGCGCTAGCAAGTTTGGCTAAGATAATAATTTCAAATTCTTTTAATTCCTCTACGGAATAAGCTGTCTTTTCTCCTTGACTCATAACTAAAAGATTTAAGGTAGTAGTAATTAGTGCTTTTTGTCTGTATAAATTCCTCTAAAGTACATGTAGCGAATGGATTTCCAAAGATTAACCAAACTGAATTATGGATAAAGATAATACCACCGCTATTCGATACTCAGAAGATTACTTAAAATCGAAATCTAATGGTACTAAAATTTAATTCAGAAGGAAATTTCAAATGAAGAACTAATTTACCTAAGCCACGGCTTTTTCCTCAAGTAAAATTTTATCCAATCTTTTTTGAAGAACTAGCAGCTCAACTTCCAAGCGGTGTTTCATTTTAAGGTATTGTGCTACTTCAGTTATTGATTTAGCGTTTTGAATACAAAACGAATACAAGGCTAAATTAATTAAGTCTTTTTCCATGGGTTTGAGTAATTGAGCTATCCTAATTTACCCAAAAAAAATTAATTCATGACAGGCCATCATAGAAAATTAGAATTTCGTGGCTACCACAATAGTCTTTTTAATGTATTTTTGATTGCCTGATAGATCAAAAAGTTCTACCAACAAAATATAGTAACCGGTCCTCACAATTTGTCCTGAGGAATCTGTTCCTGTCCACGTGAAAAACCCTTTTGTCCCCAATATTTCATTTTGAGCAAGCACTTGAATAAGTTGGCCAGAAATCGAATAAACTTTAAAACTACCAATCCAGCCGGCTTGATTCAATTCATATTTTACGCTCACAAAGGTATTGCCATTACTTCCTTCAGGATCAAATGCCTCGGGTTCAATTTGAATAATACTTCCGTCATACTCCGCTGAGATAAATTGAGAATTCTTCTTACCCGGAGTGGCATAACCAGCAACTCCAGATGCCGAATGCCAGTTTGACAAGTTGTTTATCGGCGTAGTACTCGAAATCCGTTCTAGCGATACCCCTTTAGAATCCTGAAGAAGGGGGTGGTGCATCTCATCTGAATAGTTAAATACCTCCACAATTTGTCCAAAACCATCCAATAAAACCACGTTGCCGCCTGAAATAGGGAAACTCGGAAGAGAACTCAAGGTATTAAAAGTATTTATTTCCGAGTTTGGGTAAGCGGACTGAAGCAATGATGTGTTCGTAGTAAAAACAGCATAGCCTCTTGGTGGGATTTGAAGATTTTCTTCTCCTAGCGATCGCTCTTGATCCGCATTTCCAGCATCATCCAAGTTTGCCAATTGCCAAGAGCTGAATTCAAGCGTAGCAGTAGTTATGTTTTGAATCTCAACAAATTTTGGGAAACCGGTTTTTGGATTAAAAAGCAACTCGCTGATGACCAAATCACCAATTTTAGCAGGAACAGGCAAAAACAATTCGATGAATCTATTCTGCTCAAAGCTATTTCCACTACAATCCAGGATGTCGCTAAAGCTCAGCTTATAACTACTGTTGGCCACAGCTGGAGACTTTAAGCGAATGAGAATTCGATTTGATGCCTCAAAAATAATTTCAGAAATCAGCAGCTCAGGTTCAATAGAAAAGTTCTTTTCACTCAGACTGGGGAATATAGATTTTGAAAAGTCTAAAATAATGCTTGACTCATCTCTAAAAAATGAACGGACAATGGAAGGTTTTTCTGAATCTACTTCCAAAGAGAAAACAGAATTCTGCCTGCCTGGGGTTCCTCTTAAAAGATCCTTTGAAGCCTGAAGTAATACTGATTGATCACAGGAGTAAAATGGATTTACAACTTCCAGACTAAATCCTCCATTTGCAAATTCAGAACCTTTCCAGCTTGCAGTCACATAGCTTAACTGATCAACTAATCTATCATCGTAGTTGGATAGAGTCAATACATCAGCCGAATTGAGCAAGGTCGGCCAATTTTTTATTGGTAAAACCATTCCATAATCAGCCAGTAACGAGGCTTGATTTTCTGGAGCTAGAATCAAATAATCACCTGATGCGAGCCAAGCTGCCGGAAGCAAAATGGATGTTCTTGAGTTTGACAGGGACAACTCATCCAATCGAAAGTCTTGATCGCTTGCATTAAAAATCTCCACGTACTCCACGTTAGGCAGATCCAAATCAGCTTTTGGTGCAGGCATGATTTCATTGATTACAAGCCCTTTGAGAGAAATATCAGTTGGGTCAAAAAAAGTGAATGTCAGCAAAGTATCTTTCATAAAATTCCCTTCCAGGTCAGGAACTTGTCTGATTTTCAATTCGTACTTCTGCCCTTTAATCAGGGATTCATTTGAAAAAAGATATATCAGTGAATCATTCTTCAATTCTGCTTTTTGAAGTGTGATCCCTTCAAGCTCATAGTTCAAAATAAATGTTGAAAAGACAGGATCAAGTCCCTCATTAAAAGCGATCTCCACTATTTTTTCATCAAAGCCCCGCACTAGACTTACTAAAGGAGGAGAAAGATCTTCTTTGAATTCACCAAACTCAAAGTCATCCATTACCCAGCGGGCTGCGCTACCCGTACCAATACCATAGCGAACCTCTAGTTTCAAAATAAGCTCTTTACCTTCTTTTAAGGCCTCAGGCACCTTAAGTTGGAACTTTCTAAATTCTTGATTCTCGTTTGGGAACTCCCGCAGGCCTCCCAATAATACAGGGCTAGTAAAGCTCGTTTGGCTTATTGCCTTCCACGAATAAAAAACTTCTGCGGTCCTGGTACCAGTTCTATTTTGGATTGATCTCGCCCAGAACTGTATTTTCGGATCGATTAAATCAGTATTCAGAAGTCTAACAGTAATTACTGCACTGAAAGAAGAAATAGGCTGCACAGCCAGTGCCTTTGAGCCATTCCTTCCTTGAGTACTCTGGAAAATTCGAGAAGAAGAACTTCTAAGCTCGTTTCCAGTCCATCCAGGCAAAAATTCTTGCGGATCATTTACTATGGTAAAAATATCTTCAAAACGCTGTACTTGAACTGCTGCTACCTGTGAGGATTCTTCTTGAGGATAACCGAGCGATAGACATAAAAGTAGGAACGAAAAAAAAATGACCATAGGAGCAACCAGTCTAAATAATAAAATCAATTTAAAGAAAAAATACCTGATACTTTAGGCGAATATCTATAAATAAAATGTATTTACATCTAATATTTTCTGCCACACTCTTGAAAATGAATATGCAGTCCTTACTTTTACAATTTGAATATTAAATAACCTATTAGAACTATTTCAATGAGATTAGCAGTGGTAGGAGCTACCGGCTTGGTAGGATCCGAAATCCTTGAAGTGCTCGATGAGCACAACTTCCCTTTTGGTGAACTTTTATTAGTTGCCAGTGAGCGATCAGTAGGCAAAAAAATAGCCTATAAAGGCAAAGACTATTCGGTAATTGGTCTAGAGGAAGCAGTATCATTAAAACCGGAAATTGCCATTTTCTCCGCAGGAGGAAGTACTTCCCTAGATTGGGCACCAAAATTTGCTGAAGTGGGAACCTTGGTGATCGACAATTCTTCTGCATGGAGAATGGACCCGAGCAAAAAATTAATCGTACCGGAAATCAACGCAAATGAGATTACTAAAGAAGATAAAATCATAGCTAATCCAAACTGCTCTACGATTCAGATGGTATTGGCTTTGGAACCTTTGCGCCAGCGCTATGGAATCAAACGAATCGTAGTATCAACTTACCAGTCTGTCACAGGAACCGGCAAGGCCGCTGTAGATCAGATGATGGCTGAGCGAGCTGGAACTAAGCCTGAGATGGTTTATCCTCATAAGATCGATATGAATGTGCTTCCTCATATTGATGTGTTCCAGCCAAATGGGTATACAAAGGAGGAAATGAAGATGATTAATGAAACAAGAAAAATTTTCTCTGACGATACAATTAAAGTAACTGCCACGACCGTTCGAGTCCCAACCATGGGCGGTCACTCCGAAGCGGTGAATGTGGAATTCAACGAAGATTTTGACTTGGCAGAAGTTCGCGAACTACTCTCCAATGCTCCTGGCATCATTGTCCAAGATGATCCGGCTAACTTTATCTACCCAATGCCAATCACAGCGCATAAGAAGGATGAGGTATTTGTAGGGAGACTTCGCAGAGATGAGTCACAGGCAAACACGCTAAATATGTGGATTGTTGCAGATAACCTTCGAAAAGGAGCTGCTACCAATGCGGTGCAGATTGCAGAATTCGCTCTGAAAAACAAGCTCGTTTAAATGGAGTTGGGCCAATATCATCGGGCTGACTTTAGACAATTTGTGCAGGATCATCTGGATGACGATCCTGCACTTTTACTTTTTAAATATCATGGGAAAACTGATTTTGACTTAAAAGCTGCTGTTCAGCAGATTTCCGCGCGACAAAAAGCAAGGAAAAAACTTCCTTCTTGGTCTTCAGACCTTCAGTTGATCTTTCCTGTCAGTATTTCTCTTGAG
Source organism: Algoriphagus sp. (assembly GCA_041688245.1). Lineage (GTDB taxonomy): Bacteria > Bacteroidota > Bacteroidia > Cytophagales > Cyclobacteriaceae > Algoriphagus. The sequence goes on along the minus strand of JBDNIP010000957.1, from coordinate 2,538 downwards.
CAGAGCAGTTCGGAAGACACTGCCGAGTTCAAGTCAAAAGGTCGATCAGGAAAAATCATGATTGATCTGACAGGGGGATTTGGAGTGGATAGTTTGTATTTAAGCAAAGGCTTTGAGCAGGCTATTTATTGTGAGCAGCAAGAAGATCTGGCTGAAATCGCAAGTCAGAATCTAGGAAAATTAGCTCCTGAAAAGTTTCAGATCGAAATTGGAGATGGGGTAGCGTTCTTATCAAGATCTGAAGATCATTTTGACCTGATCTATGCCGATCCGGCTCGAAGAGGAGATTCAAATCAGAAATTGTACAGGCTCGAAGATTGCCAACCCAACGTAGTAGCAGCGTGGGAGCTGATGAAGAGCAAGAGTAATTCTATTCTTCTCAAACTCTCTCCAATGCTGGACATTTCTCGGGCACTAGAGGAGCTTCCAGAAATCCAGAAAGTCCAAATCATCTCGGTAAAAAATGAAGTGAAGGAATTACTTCTTTCTTGGGAAAAGAAGAATACTTCTAATTCAATGAAGATTGAAGCGGTGGAACTTGGGAAGGATATCCAGCGGTTTTCTTATACTCCTCAGGAGGAAATCGATACTATTACCACTTTTGGCGAAGCTGAAAAATACTTGATTGAACCTTTGGCAGGAATATTAAAAGCAGGAGCATTCAAGACCTTTGGGAATCGATTTGAGCTAAAGAAATTGCACGTAAATAGTCATTTGTATACGACGTCCCAATTGGAAGAACGTATTCCTGGTCGGGTTTTTGAAATTTTGGAAGAAATCAAACCAAAGAAAAATGAGCTGAAAGAGCGATTTCTTACTGGAAAAGTCAATGTGATTACTCGTAATTATGCCTCTGGTTCCGATGCTTTCAAAAAGAAATTTGGGCTCAAAGATGGTGGAGGTGATTTTTTGATCGGTACCAAAACCGAAAGTGGATTTAAGGTTTTTCACACCAGGCTTGTTTTTTAGTCAGTTATTTATGAGTGACAATTTCATCTGTCCAAACCTCCAGCAAATCGCAATTTTTCAAAAGTCTAGCCATTAACTCGATGTTTTTTCAAATAGGTTTAAAAGTTCCTGATTTTTGATGTTTCCAGTTTTGACTAGAATTAGCTTTTTTGGTTCGCCTGTAATCAGTTGAGATTCTAAAAAATCAAGATCTTTGGTAATAATAACTCTACCATCTTTTTCAGCAAGTTGGAGAAGAAAATTATCTTGTGTGAGATTTTTATCAGGAAGATCTAGGGTGTGAATACTATCATGGCTTATCATTGCTAGGAGTAAGGAAAGAGTCTTTGGCAATTGAGCATCTACCAAAAAATTCATCAAGCTACTTTGTAAATGCCTTTTACTTGAGTGAGTTTGGTTGCATATTCAAGAACGGCCAATAAATCCTTGCTTTCAAGATCAGGATAATCATCCAAAATCTCTTCATGAGTCATCCCTGAAGCTAGAAGTTCAAGCAAATTTTCTACGGGATATCTTAGCCCTCTCACAGTAGGTTTACCGTGACATACTTCTGGATTTATTGTGATTCTTTCTATAAGCTTTTCCATTTCTCTTTAGATAAATTTTCTAAAATAAAAAAATCTGAGGATTATTCCTTCACCTCTTCATAATCTACATACTCGCCGCCTTCGATATCTTTGGAGCGTTTTTGCTGGTGTTCTTTTGGGATAAAATCCACATGAACACCCTCCTTACTTCTTGCATTTTGCTGATTGGCACGCATTTGTTCTTTTTGCGTCTCATTTACATGCTGTGCAAATTTCGCCAGTTTGGACTTTAAGAAATATCGAATGAGTTGGCCCAAAAGCCAGCCCACTCCGAGAAATATGATTAAAAACTTTAGCAAGGTTATTTATATTTTAACTTTTCAGATTATCTACTCAAATAGAGGTTTCGCTCCGTATAAATTTTCAAGAAGTAATCATCCATCAGATCATCGATGAAATAGATCGCCTCTCCAGTTGACTTCATTTCTGGTCCCAATTCCTTATTGACATTTGGGAATTTGTGGAAGGAGAAAACAGGCTCTTTGATAGCATAACCCTTCTTATAGGGTTTGAATTCAAAGTCAGTCACTTTTTTTTCACCCAACATCACCTTTACGGCATAGTTCACATAAGGTTCCCGATAAGCCTTGCAGATAAATGGTACCGTTCTAGAAGCTCGTGGATTTGCTTCGATAATATAGACCTTATCATTTTTAATGGCAAACTGGATATTGATCAATCCAACTGTCTGCAGTGCTAAGGCAATCTTGCGAGTGTAAGTTTCGATCTGGCGAATCACCAAATCTCCCAAATTATAAGGAGGCAGCACTGCGTACGAATCTCCGGAGTGGATTCCCGCCGGCTCGATATGCTGCATGATTCCGATGATGTAGACATTTTCTCCATCGCAAATCGCATCTGCTTCTGCCTCAATCGCTCCTTCGAGGAAATGATCCAGCAGGATCTCATTATTTGGAATATCACGTAGTACGTTCACTACGTGTTGCTCCAATTCTTTTTCATTGATCACAATTTTCATTCC
>JBDNIP010000956.1:0-2059 GCA_041688245.1 Algoriphagus sp. | reverse complement strand
GTTCCCTTCCCATACGGTTGAAATTCGTAGCCATGCACATGGTACTTGAAAGTGATTCCATTTTGCTTTAAGACTTTACCACCTGCATTGAAAACCTTAATTGCTCGATCTGCATCAGCTTTTGAAAACTCACCGCTCTTATGAGGAATCCATGCACACATCACGTAAGACACACCCAAGGCTTTGGCTCGGTCCGCCACTGCTTGTGGGTCTTTTTCTAAGTCCTCGAAACCAGTTCCAGTGGCGGGGATAGTGATCCCTCGATCATTTAGCATTTGTTTAAACTCAACTGGAGTAGATCCTTTTGGTACCCCACCTTCATATTCCTTAAAGCCTAGCTCCTGAATGATGTCGAGCGTCTCGGGAATACCATTTTTCCATTGATCCCGAAAGGTGTAGGCTGCAATTCCCAAGGGAGCTTGCATTAGCGGGTCGCCCTTTTTCTGTGCAAAACTCATTTCTGTCAAGCCAAAGCTCAACAACAGCACCAGCACTACATTTATTTTCTTCATGATTACATTTTTAGATTTTAATAGAAATACAGTTCGACATTTCCACAATTCCCCAGTTCCACACTTCAACAATTCCACATTTCAATAGGGTTTGGAAGGATTGGGGGCAGACCTTCGAGAATGATTGTATCATCAATTACACTGATCGTCTGCTCCTCTTGAATGGTAAGAAACCCTTTATGGCTGAGTTGAGCAAAGATCTGCCATTTCCAATCGGCGAATACCAGACCGACTATTTCTACAGCAGGACCTCCGATAAGCTGCAATGATTTTCTTCTGTTCATAAGTTAAATTTTGAAAAAATTATGGTGTCAAGTTAAGCTTTTGGATTTCATAAATCCTTCTAAAAGCTGATTTCTAAGATGGCAGAAATATGATTTGATCAAAGACTAAAATCGCTATAACGATCGGAATGACTTTTCCCCATCCCTCTTTCTCCTCATTCAACAATAAACCTATCTTAGGCTTGAGTCAGTAGAAGGCTAGGGTAAAAAAAAACTCACTTGCGGCAGAACACAAGTGGGTTTAAAAATACTAGTCAAAAGACGCTACTTTTAAAATACTTATTTTCTATAGTCCAAAGGCGGCTTTCGATCTCCGGTCAAAGCTTCATACTTGAATCCAGCTCCTCTTCTTCGGTCAAGTTCGGCTTTTGCTTTTAGGGTTACAGATGGATCTTTGAAAATATCCATCGCCGTTAGCGTCAAAGTTTTTGCAGCCACCATCATTCCTTTTTTTCCAATACTAGTACCTCCAGCAGCTACTGCCTGCCAAGTGTGGGCAGAGGTTCCAGGTACCCAAGTTGCAGTTCCCAAACCAGCAGTCGGAACCAACCAACTTACATCGCCAACATCCGTGGATCCGCCAGAGCCTTTTTCATTCACTTCGAAAGGAGTAATTACTGAAGCTTCATCCGGTGAAGCGATGACACCCTCAGGATAAGTTTTGATAATTCCCTCTGCAAACGTACGCTCGTCGGCGGAATAGTTTATCCCCCCTACTTTCTCCAGGTTTTTAAACATGATTCGAGATAATGTTTCATTTGGCATCAGATTATATACGCCATTGATAATCTCATATTCCATTCGTGTCTGCGTCCCTAAAGCTGCACCCTCGGCAGTTTGGATCATTCGCTGAAAAATCTCTTTTACAACTCTTGCATCAGGATGTCTTACATAATGATAGGATTCTGCAAAGGCAGGAACCACATTTGGAGCTTCACCACCACGGGTAATCACATAGTGCATCCGAGTCTCCATTGGCACGTGCTCACGCATCATGTTCACCATGAAATTCATCGCCTCCACTCCATCCAATGCAGATTTGCCTCGCTCAGGAGCAGCAGCAGCATGAGAAGCTACACCATAGAATCGGAATTTGGTAGAAATATTTGCAAGTGAGGACGTGGCGCCAGCCTCATTATCTGATCCTGGATGCCAATGCAGCATTGCATCTACATCATCCATTATGCCTGCTTTTGCCATATATACTTTTCCTCCTCCACCCTCTTCAGCTGGAGTACCATATACTCTGAGTGTTCCTTTGAT
>JBDNIP010000955.1:0-2968 GCA_041688245.1 Algoriphagus sp. | reverse complement strand
TTTCTCTCGGACCGTCTTGATTTCCTCACTTTCTAGGTAGGCTTCATATGGCATTCGTCGGTCGATAGTTCCATTGGGTGTGAATTCAATAATCCTGTTTACAGAAGACTGCACAAATGCGTGATCATAAGAGGACATCAAGATGGTTCCATTAAATTCAACGATTGCATTGTTAAATGCGGTTATGGACTCCAGATCGAGGTGGTTGGTAGGCTCATCCATTACCAGCAGGTTTGGATTCTGTAGCATCATCTTAGAGATCACACACCTTACTTTTTCGCCACCTGAAAGGACTGAGCACTCCTTAAAACTCTCTTCTCCGGTGAAAAGCATTCTTCCTAAGAATGTACGTACATAAGCTTCCTCCTGATTGGAAGAGTATTGTCTCAACCAGTCGATTAGTTTTAAGCTAGATTCGAAGTACTTGGAATTATCGTTGGGCAAGTAGGCCTTATTGATGGTAACACCCCACTTCATACTTCCCTTTGTCGTAGGGATTTCTTCCATGATTGCCTGGAAAAATTTATTTACCGCCTGTTTGGTCTTGGAGATGAAAGCTATCTTATCGCCTTTATCCACCATAAGATTGACATCGGTAAAGTAGGTAACTCCATCAGCCTTTAATTCCAGATTTTCGGTCATAAAGATCTGATCACCAGCTTCACGCTCTGGTTTAAAGACGATTCCTGGATACTTTCGCATTGAAGGCTCGATCTCATCGATACTCAATTTCTCGATCATCTTCTTACGTGCGGTTGCCTGCTTGGATTTGGCTACGTTTGCTGAGAATCGATCGATAAATGCCTGAAGTTCTTTTCGCTTATCTTCAGATTTCTTGTTTGAATCAGAGCGCTGCTTGAGGGCTAGCTGAGAAGATTCGTACCAGAAGGTATAATTACCTGAGTAGATTTTGATTTTCCCGAAGTCAATATCCACTACATGGGTAGATACCTCATCCAGGAAGTGTCTATCGTGAGAGACGACGATGACGATATTTTTGAAATCCAGGAGGAAATTTTCCAACCATAGGATTGTATCTCCATCCAAATCATTGGTAGGCTCGTCAAGAATCAAGATGTCAGGATTTCCAAAAAGGGCTTGCGCAAGCAATACTCGGACTTTCTGATTTCCTGCAAGATTTTTCAGGGCTTGGTAATGCAAATCTTCAGTAATGCCAAGTCCTGATAGCAAGGCTGCGGCGGCAGACTCCGCATTCCAGCCATCCATCTCCGCAAATTCAGCTTCCAACTCAGCCGCCCGTAGTCCGTCTGCTTCAGTGAAATCCTCCTTGAGATAAATAGTATCTTTTTCATCCATGATGGCAAAGAGCTTTTTATGTCCCATCAATACGGTCTTTAACACTTCAACTTCATCAAACTCAAAGTGATTTTGGTTCAGTGCAGCCATACGCTGACCTGGAGTGATATTCACCGAACCGCTGGTGCTGTCCATTTCTCCGGAGAGGATTTTCAGAAAGGTGGATTTTCCTGCTCCATTGGCACCAATTACACCATAGCAATTGCCTTGATTAAATTTTAAGCTGACTTCGTCGAAAAGTGTGCGTTTACCAAATTTGAGGGAGAGATTATCTACTGATATCATAATTGATTTTTAATTTTTTATTTATAAACACATTGAGTGCTTCAAAATTTCGGGAATTGAAATCAAAAGTGCCACACTCTTGATAGTTGTTCGTAATTAAAAAACTAGAAGCTTTTTAATTATTTGAGCATGCAAAGGTACTAGAAATCAAAAGGAAAGCCAACTCGTACAGTCTAGGCTTTTTGGGTATGTAAGCTCAAAGGGATTATCATAATGTATTGGTGATTAGAAAAGTATAGGTTTGCTTGAAATAGGTGTAGAAATCAGCTTAATAACGAGCAAATTAAGTCGTGCAATAAGTTCCCTATTCTTCAGATGCCTCAAGTGATTCCGGTGAACTTTGCGGTCAACCATTTCTGAATTAGGAGCATTAGAAGCTACACGCAGTCAGGGTAAAGTAGTGTCAGCAATAAAAGGTGAAATATGGTGTGTATGAAGGGAGTCTTAGATTTAAGTACGGGTTTTAAAGTAATTGATCACGTTACAGTGGGTTGAAATTTCACTGAGCATACTCCAAGTTTTAACGATTACTTGCATCACTATTCTTCCAAAAAAGGTATCTTACTTTTCGTTGTCAGGAGCGGTGATTGCCGAGTCTTCGCTTCCTGTTTTTGAAGTTTTAAGTCACGAATCTTTTGTATGAATAGCAAACATTATTTTCTTGCTGTGACTATATTGAAACTTATTAGTCTATGAAGAATTTTTACCGAATCCTTTTACTGCTTCTTATCTGTGTCTTCCAAGTAAGTTTGGTTCACGCCCAGCTGTCGACTGTGGGCAAAGAGTTCTGGGTGGGATTCATGGATAATAACCGGGTCATTCCTAATGCCTATGATCAAGCGGTGATCGTGATTTCTGCAAATGAAAATGCTACGGGAGTAATCGAATACTTGGGTAATACGGTGAATTTTTCCATTACTCAAGGTCAGCAATTTACACATACTGTTCCCTCTGAATCTATTGATCTGCTCCATCGAAATTCTGGACTGATTTCAGATAAAGGAATCTACATTCTTTCAGATGGTAAAATTTCGGTCTACGCTTTTAATGAGCGCTTCAGAAGTGCTGATGGCACCGTGGTACTGCCTTTGGGTGCGCTGGGTAAAGATTATTTCATCACTTCTCACTATGAAACCCTTACAGCTCCGGTCAATTACGACGGTAATATCAACGATGAGAGTCAACTCCTGATTGTCGCCACTGAGGACAATACTCGAATAGAAATCACTACTTCGGTAAATTCAATCTCTGGCAATCAAGCCGATATCCCCGCGACTATTACATTGAATCGGGGCCAAAGCTATCAGGTTAAAGCAAAGGCTGACCTGACTGGTTCCAGAGTGCGAGTAGTCGGAGACAATGCCAA
>JBDNIP010000954.1:0-9370 GCA_041688245.1 Algoriphagus sp. | reverse complement strand
TGCAGCAGATAATCCTGAGGTGACATTCCAACCGATGATGTGTCAGCAGTGTAACAATGCGCCATGTGAGACGGTATGTCCAGTGGCGGCAACGACACACTCATCTGAAGGGCTAAACCAAATGACATATAACAGATGTATTGGTACTAGATATTGTGCAAATAACTGTCCGTATAAGGTCCGTCGATTCAACTGGTTTAAGTACCATGACAACAAAGATTTCGCTGGAGTCAATGTTGCTCAGAATGACGACCTAGGTAAAATGGTATTGAATCCAGACGTCACTGTACGGGCGCGAGGTGTGATGGAGAAATGTTCCATGTGTGTGCAGCGTATCCAAGCTGGTAAATTGACTGCCAAGCGGGAAAAACGTAAAGTAGAAGATGGGGAAATCAATGTCGCTTGTGCTATTGCTTGTCCTACAGATGCTTTAGTATTTGGTGATATGAACGATGGCAATAGTAAAGTTTCGAAACTTCTTAAGATTGAGGAAAATAATACTTCAGCGTTGAAAGAAGTTGGGGAAGAAAGAGCTTACCATGTATTGGAAGAGATCAACGTCAGTCCCAATGTGTGGTACTTCACCAAAATTAGAAATAAAGACAAAAACGAAGCGTAATCTTAATCTTATAAACTATGCAGGTTACTTCATCCGTACGGGATCCATTAGTTACCGGAGGTAAAACTTATCATGATGTGACACAGGATGTGTGCCGTCAAGTAGAAGGAAAACCATCATTGGGTTGGTTCCTTGCTTTTCTCACAGCTGCTGGGGTGCTAGCTCTAGGGTCAATTGCACTAGTTGTTACACTCTGGGAAGGGATTGGCATGTGGGGCTTAAATAAAACTGTCGGCTGGGCATGGGACATCACCAACTTTGTATGGTGGGTTGGCATCGGTCACGCGGGTACCCTTATATCCGCTGTATTGTTGCTTTTCAGACAGAAATGGCGCACATCTATTAATAGAGCTGCCGAAGCAATGACTATTTTCGCAGTGATATGTGCTGCAATGTTTCCAGTGATTCACATGGGACGTCCATGGTTGGGAGCTTATTGGGCACTTCCACTTCCTAATACTTTTGGTTCTCTGTGGGTGAATTTTAATTCACCGCTCTTGTGGGATGTATTTGCGATATCAACTTATTTTGCTGTCTCATTGGTGTTTTGGTACATAGGATTGATTCCTGATTTTGCGACAATCAGAGATCGGGCTACGGGGTTGAGAAAAACGATTTATGGAGCACTTTCATTTGGCTGGGATGGTGCTGCTAGGACTTGGATGCGTTACGAGTCAGTATCGCTAATCTTGGCGGGATTGGCCACTCCTCTTGTGCTTTCAGTACACACAATCGTATCTTTTGATTTTGCTACTTCTGTAATACCAGGATGGCACACCACAATTTTTCCTCCTTATTTTGTGGCTGGTGCGATTTTTTCAGGTTTCGCTATGGTATTGACTCTGATGATTGTTACGCGTAAAGTCTTTAAACTAGAGGATTATATTACAATTAGTCATATTGAATTGATGAATATTGTAATAATTGTTACAGGCTCAATCGTAGGTGTAGCATACATCACAGAGTTTTTTATAGCATGGTATTCTGGTGTCGAGCCAGAGTTTTATGCCTTTTATAACAGAGCTACTGGACCATATTTTTGGGCTTATTGGACTATGATGACTTGTAATGTTATTTCTCCTCAGCTATTTTGGATTAAAAAAATAAGAACTTCGATAGCGGCTACTTTTGCCTTATCTATTGTGGTAAATATTGGAATGTGGTTTGAGCGGTTTGTAATTATTGTCACTTCACTTCACAGAGATTATTTACCCTCTTCATGGGCTATGTTCTATCCTACTTGGGTGGATGTTGGAGTTTATCTGTTCACATTTGGGTTGTTCTTTACCTTATTCCTTTTGTTCACTAAGTTTTTCCCAGTGATAAATATGGCTGAGGTAAAAGCTGTATTGAAATCTTCATCTGAAAAAGTGTCTAAATAATTATGGAAAGAGATACACATTTTGTTCTGGGGGTATTTGACGATGAGGATATCCTACTTCAGGCAGTAGGAGAAGTGAGAGCTGGTGGAGTGAAGATCGATGAGGTTTACTCCCCTTATCCAGTCCATGGGTTGGATGAAGTTCTTGGCTACAGGAGGAGCCGTTTACCAATAGCAGCATTCTTGTTTGGTATAGTGGGTACTACGCTTGCTTTGACTATGCAGTATTACATGATGTTATTTGATTGGCAAATGATCATTGGTGGTAAGGATTATGCTTCTTTTCCAGTCTTTATTCCAGTCACATTTGAAATGACTGTGCTGCTGGCCGCTTTTGGGATGGTTGGTGTTTTTATGATCAGTTCTAACCTAAAACCCTGGGCCATACCTAGGATTTTTGACGTAAGAAGCACTGATGATAAACACATAATGGCTATTGATATAGTTAATAATTCAGCTATGGATATTGCAAAAATTGAAGAGATTTTGAAGTCTTCTGGGGCTTCAGAGGTAAATAAAAAAAGTTTTGAATAGTAAATCTGAAACTATGAAGATTACTAATAGATATAATGGTTTGAGCTTAATTCTTTCGGGAATTATCCTAATTGGTTGCAAAGCTGGAGGAAACGATCAGGGTCTTGAGTACGCACCTCAGATGTATCACTCGGTTGCCTATGAGCCCTTGACACAAATCACAGATGAATCTCAAGGTTCTTGGCTTTCTACTCGGGAAGATGAGAAGGGTGAATTTTACAACAGTAATATTCACAATCCTCATAACATGAATATGAGAGAACCTGTGGCAAATACTGTTCCGCGTAATAAAAATGCATATTTGCCTTACCGATTAAAGACTTTCGAATTGGAATTAGCTGGAGAAACAGTTAGGAATCCATTAGACCCAACTGATCAGGTATTGGCAGAAGGCGAGAAATTATTCCTTAACTATTGTTCTACCTGTCATGGAAAAGGTGGTGAAGGGGACGGGAAAGCAGGACTGAAGATTGGTGGTGTTGCAAATTTAACCGGTGGTGCTTACTTAGGATTGCCCGAAGGACATATTTTTCATGTGATCACCAAAGGTAAAGGAAGAATGGGAGCTCATGGTTCTCAGATTCTTCCTGAAGATCGTTGGAAGATCGTTTCATATGTAAAACAAAAAATTCAAGGCGCACAGACTGCCGCGATTGCTGAGGCAAAAGTATCAACTGAAGAAACCTTAGGAAATTAAATATGGGCCACGACACACAACATTACAATCTGGATCAAAAGTTTGTTTTTACAAATGCAACTAAAAAGTCAATAATTACAGTTTTGATCGTTGGATCAGCACTTTTAACAATTGGCATTTTAATGGGTATTTTTGGGAGTAATCACCAAGAGGGTGTAGGAGCTGGATCTCATACTTTTCATTGGTATGAAAGGCTATATGCAAACCTTTGGATCAACAATGTATATTTCACCGGTATCGCAATAATTGGAGTCTTCTTTTTTGCAATACAGTATGCTGCCCAAGCGGGTTGGTCTGCGCCACTAGTCAGAATTATGCTTTCTCTGGGTAATTGGTTGCCATACGCAGGAGTACTGATGATTGCTAGCTTCTTTTTAGTTAATCACGAATTGTTCCACTGGACACATAGTTATTTATTTGATAAAGCTTCTCCGCAATACGATAAGATCATTGATGGTAAAGGAGCGTTCTTCTATTGGCCAATGGCTAAGGGTACTTTTCCTGTATTCTATATTTTCCGAATGGTTTTATTTTTCGGCTTTTGGGTGTTCTTTTTCAATAAGTTGAAGAATTTATCTTATGCTGAAGATTCACTTGGCGGAAGTACGTCATGGTACAAGATCAGAGCAATGTCAGCGCTCTTTATTATTTTCTTTGCAGTGTCCTCATCAATTGCTGCTTGGGATTGGATCATGTCAATTGATACACATTGGTTCTCAACCTTGTTTGGATGGTATGTATTTTCCTCTTGGTTTGTGGCAGGACTATCTGCTATGACTTTAATTACTATTTTCTTGAAGGGTCAAGGATACTTAGAGATGGTAAATGAAAATCATATACATGATTTGGGAAAGTTCGTCTTTGGATTTACTGTATTTTGGACATACTTATGGTTTTCTCAATTTCTTTTGATCTATTATGCCAACATACCTGAAGAGTCAGTTTATTTCATAGAGAGACTGAGTTCTGACGTGTATGGACCGTTCATTTTTGTAAACATAGGCTTGAACTTTGTACTTCCATTCCTAGTTTTGATGACAAGAGATTCCAAAAGACATGGGGTATTCTTAAAGTTAGTTTGTTCCTTAATTATAGTAGGGCATTGGGTTGACTTTTTTCTAATGGTTCAGCCAGGTACACTTGGGAGTGACGGAGGTGTTGGATTTATGGAAGTTGGAATGTTCTTAGTCTATGGTTCAGGAATGGCGTTTGTTGTGCTGGGTGGGTTAGCTAAAGGAAATTTAATTCCTAAAAACCATCCAATGCTTGAGGAGAGTTTTCATCATCATATTTAATAACAGCCAAAAAAAATTAAGGTATGTACGGTTTTCTAATTGGAGTAGGCGTTCTATTACTATTGTCCATCATCTGGATGGTTTATAGAATCCAGACTTTAGTAACAGTTGTAAAAGGTTCGGATAAAAAAATAGCTTCTGGAAGTAATAAGGTAAATGCTATTTTGTTTATTGTATTCATGCTTGGAGCCGGAGCATTGATGTTTTGGTACTCAATCAAAGAGTATGATAATTATCAATTACCAATTGGTTCTGAACACGGACTTGTAACCGATCGTTTGTTTTGGGTTACCATGGCTGTGACAGGTTCAGTTTTCCTAATAACACATGTACTGCTGTTTATTTTTCCGTATAAGTATCGATACAGCGAAAAGAGAAAAGCTTCATTCTATCCTGATGATAACAAACTTGAGATTATTTGGACTATAGTACCAGGAATTGCATTAGCTGGTTTAGTTTTTTCAGGTTGGATGGCATGGTCAGATATTACTGCCCCTGCTCCAGAAAATGCCCATGTCGTGGAAATAATGGGATATCAGTTTGCATGGGAGATTCGATATCCTGGTACAGATAAAGTGTTAGGTGATTATGATTATCGTCTTATAACTGCATCAAACTCACATGGTATAGATTTTACAGACAAAAATTCAATTGATGATTTCCCCTCACCGGTAGTCGTTATCCCGAAAGGTGAACCTGTTCTGTTTAAAATTAGAGCAAGAGACGTGCTTCACTCAGTTTTTGCACCACACATGAGATTAAAAATGGATGCAGTTCCCGGTATGCCTACTAGGTTCTGGTTCGTCCCCATTAAGACTACTGCAGAAATGAGAGTTGAACTAAATAATCCTGAATTTAATTACGAGATCGCGTGCACAGAAGTTTGTGGAAAAGGCCATTTTGGAATGAGAAAAATAATCGAAGTCATAGAACCGGCTGCTTATCAGAAATGGATATCAGAGCAAAGGTCATTTATACAGATGGATCCTGCATTAGCAGAAGGTCTTCCCAGTGAGACTAAAGAACTTGCAGAAATTCAATTAACAGAAAATTAATACACAAAATCATAGATTATGGCCACAGCAACTGTCACAAATCACGAGTCAGCCTCACAGGATCATGAGCATCGTGATAATTTTGTAACGAAATATCTATTTACCCAAGATCACAAAATGATTGGAAAGCAATATCTAATCACTGGAATGTTTTGGGCATTAATAGGAGGCTTTTTATCCATATTGTTCCGTCTTCAACTCGGATTTCCCGAAATGGACCTTTCATTCTTGCGGCCTTTATTGGGTGGTTGGATAACTGAATCTGGATCATTAGATCCTACCTTTTATCTTGCGTTGGTTACTATGCACGGTACTATCATGGTATTCTTTGTTTTGACGGCTGGATTGAGTGGTACCTTTTCTAACTATCTGATTCCACTTCAGATCGGCGCTCGTGACATGGCTTCAGGTTTCATGAACATGCTTTCGTACTGGTTCTTTTTTGTTTCAGGTGTGATTATGTTTATATCTCTATTCATCAAGACTGGTCCCGCAGCAGGGGGTTGGGTTGTATATCCTCCACTTTCCGCTTTGGAACAAGCTATTCCAGGTTCAGGTTTAGGTATGACTTTGTGGTTAGTTGCAATGACCTTTTTTATTGCTTCCTCTTTGCTAGGTGGTATAAATTATATTACGACTGTAATTAATTTAAGAACTAAATGAATGTCTTTCTCAAGACTACCATTGACCATATGGGCATTTTTCCTTACTGCGGTAATAGGTCTTTTATCTTTCCCTGTTCTTTTTGCCGCAGCTCTTCTTTTAGTTTTTGACAGAAGTTTTGGCACATCATTTTATCTTTCTGATATCTACATTGGAGGAGAAGCACTTCCCAATACGGGGGGTAGCCCTGTTCTTTACCAACATTTATTTTGGTTCTTGGGTCACCCAGAGGTTTATATTGTATTGCTTCCTGCATTAGGTATTACATCAGAAGTTATTGCAACAAATTCTAGAAAGCCGATTTTTGGATATAAAGCAATGATTATTTCAATGCTTGGTATTACAATACTTTCCTTTATTGTTTGGGCTCACCACATGTTCGTATCAGGAATGAATCCTTTTCTTGGTTCAATATTTATGTTCCTTACGCTGATTATTGCGGTTCCATCAGCTGTCAAAGTATTTAATTATTTGACTACCCTTTGGAGAGGAAACTTGATTTTCACTCCGGCAATGTTATTCTCAATTGGTCTTGTATCATTCTTTATTTCAGGAGGTCTAACAGGTATTTTCTTAGGAAACTCAGCTATTGATATTCAGCTACACGATACATATTTTGTAGTTGCTCACTTCCATTTAGTTATGGGTTCAGCTTCATTTTTCGGACTAATGGCTGGTGTATACCATTGGTTCCCAAAAATGTTTGGACGCATGATGGATGCTAAATTAGGGTATATTCATTTTTGGTTAACTTTTACGGGAGTTTACTTGGTCTTCTTTCCCATGCATTACATAGGGATTGCAGGTTTTCCAAGAAGATACTACAGTTGGACTAACTTCGAATTTGCGAATATGTATACTGACTTAAATATGTTTGTATCTGTAGCGGCGATTATCACATTTACAGCACAATTCATCTTTATTTTCAATTTCTTCTATAGTATGTACAGAGGGAAAAAAGCAACCTTGAATCCTTGGAGATCAAACACTTTGGAGTGGACGACTCCGCTTTATCCAGGTCATGGTAACTGGCCGGGCGAAATACCTACCGTTTACAGATGGCCATATGATTATTCTAAGCCAGGTGCTGAGGATGATTTTATACCTCAAACAGTTCCTTTATCCGCTACTCCTGAATCTAATCTTCCACATGAGCAAGAGCTAGTTAAACTTGAGTTAGAAATCATGAAGGAAGATGAAGAGGTGTTAATAGCAAATGAGACAAAACATTAGTAAAGCAGTAAGTAGTTTTCGTTCAGTAAGTCGTCTTACGGTTATAGCAGTTTATGTGCTTATATTGGTTGGCGGCATAGTCAGAAGTACAGGTTCTGGAATGGGATGTCCTGACTGGCCAAAATGCTTTGGAAGTATAGTTCCCCCAACAAGTGTTGACCAACTTCCTTCAAATTACCAAGAGATTTATCTTGAAAAAAGGCTTGCCAAAAATGATCGCTTTGTCGCATCCTTGGTAAAGCTCGGTTTTGAAGATACTGCAAAGGAAATTGCAGAAGACAAATCAATTCTTATTGAGGAAGAATTCAATGCTACCAAAACCTGGATTGAATATTTGAATAGGTTATTAGGTGTTATTATTGGATTGCTCATCGTTCTTACCGTATGGAAGTCTATACCATTATGGAATGTTGTTCGAATGATTCCAATTCTTTCCATTGCTTCGTTAGTTTTAGTGTTGTTCATTGGTTGGATTGGATCAATAGTAGTATCCACTAATCTTTTGTCCTGGATAATTACAGTACACATGATTTTAGCTTTGGCTCTAGTAGCGATACTGATCATAGCTAATCACCGTTCCTCCTCGTATATAAAAAGTAAAAGTTTGAAAATACATCTCCCATCTAAAGTAGAAAATATTTTAGCTCTAGGTTTATTTTTGGTATTCGTTCAAGTTGTGATGGGTACACAAGTACGCGAGCAAATTGATCTGATTTCAAATAATCTAGGTAATATGTTGCGAGGTGAATGGATCGGGCTTGTTGGGCTCAATTTTCTGGTTCATCGCTCCTTTTCATTATTATTATTAGGGGTGCATGTATTGTATTTCTTTTGGGCTTTCAAGTATACCATCCGCAGGTCACAAATAAATCTTTGGTCTCAAGCATTGATTGGATTAATTCTGATGGAAATAGGCACTGGAATAGGGATGACCTATTTTGGTATTCCTGCTTTCCTTCAGCCGCTCCATCTTATATTTGGTTCGTTAATTATTGGAGTGCAGGTAATATTGATTCTCCAATTGCGTGATCAAAAATATTCTCGATTAAATATAATTGAATCATGAGCACTGTTGAAGTAATTGACGCCACAAATAGTTTCATTATCGTACGATTAAAAGCGTATTCCGAATTATTAAAATCCAGACTATCGGCTTTAGTTACATTTTCGGCCGTTTTTGGTTACATCTTAGGTGATCGTGGTGTTTCATTTAGCTGGCCAGCGTTTATTGGACTAGTTATCGGAGGATTCCTAATTAGTGGTGCTTCAGGGGCAATTAATGAGATTCTTGAAAGGGACTTAGATAAATTAATGAAACGGACTCAAAATCGTCCATTACCTCTAAAAATTATTTCCTTACAGGAAGCTTATTGGTTCACAGGTTTTGCAGCTGTTTCAGGAATTTCGCTTTTATGGATTTTTACTAATCCGCTAACTACGGCTCTTGGCGTATTGAGTATGATTCTTTATGCTTTTGTCTACACTCCATTAAAAAGAGTAGGTCCTATAGCAGTTTTTGTTGGAGCAATTCCAGGCGCAATGCCTCCTTTGCTTGGATGGACTGCAGCTACAGGCGCTGTCAGTCACGAAGCTCTTATAATCTTTGGTATACAGTTTATATGGCAATTTCCCCATTTCTGGGCAATAGCTTGGGTTAGTGATGAGGATTACAAAGCAGCAGGTTTTAAACTTCTCCCTTCTGGGGGGGGTAAAGATCTGAATACAGCTTTTCAGAATATGATTTACACGTTGTTCTTGTTGCCTTTAGGATTATTACCAAGTTATTTTGGATTAACTGGTTTGAATTCTGGAATTGTGGCGACTGGTTGTGGAGTATTATTTCTTGCCCAAACATTTTCATTGATGCGTGATTGCTCAAGAAAGTCAGCTCTT
>JBDNIP010000953.1:0-5680 GCA_041688245.1 Algoriphagus sp. | reverse complement strand
TTTTGGACGGTAGGATGGATTATGGTAGACATCCAAAACAAAATAGCAGTGAGTTTTATTTCACGAGGTATTTTTCTGCTTTTGTCAGCCGAGTTGATATTGATCAGTTATCAGGCTATCCAAGGAAAAATATCCCATTTTAATATTTCAAACCCTGTCGATGGTGCAATTTTTGGCACGATGGGCATTTTGATTTTTCTCAACTCGCTTTTTTTCGTTTACCTCCTTTTTCTGATTTCCAGAGTAAAAACCCTTCCGAAAGGCTATAAAGTTGGTGTACAGCTAGGTTTGATTATTTTCTTGATTGGAGGATATGAGGGCTATTTGATGGCGGGTAGACTCAGTCATACGGTAGGCGCAATGGATGGATAGGAGGGCTATCTTCTGCTGGGTTGGGCAAAAGCTTATGGTGACCTTAGGATTTTTCACTTCTTGGGACTTCACGCCTTGCAAGTTTTGGCCTTGGCAGGCTGGTACTTATTCAAAAATGAACCCTGGCAAATGCTAGTTACGGGGTTGGTGTATTTCTTGATGAGTTCGGGAATTCTCTGGATAAGTTTACAAGGGAAAAGTTTATTTTGAGTATGAAATCAGAATTTTTAAGCACTTTCTTTGAAAAAAAGCAGTCAATTCAAAATTAATTTGGTGGGTAAGTGCCTGCTTCAGATTTTGTGTCTAACTTTGACGTGCAAATAGGGTTACGTATACCCAATATTTGCCATGAACAGAAATTCAGATAAATTCCTATACGAAGCACTCACCTATGATGATGTGCTTTTAGTTCCAGGTTATTCAGAAGTCCTTCCAAGAGAGACTATCACCTCGACCCAACTCACCAAGAAAATAAGATTAAACATTCCTTTGGTCTCCGCTGCAATGGATACGGTAACCGAATCTGAATTAGCAATCGCAATTGCTTTGGAAGGTGGTCTTGGATTTATTCACAAGAACATGTCAATTGAGCAGCAAGCCGCCCAAGTGAGAAAAGTAAAGCGATCACAGGCGGGGATGATCTTAGATCCTATCACGCTTCATATCGACTCCTTTGTGCGAGATGCCGAGGCTATCATGCGCGAATTCTCGATCGGAGGAATACCGGTAGTAGATCATAACAAAATTCTAAAAGGAATAATCACGAATAGGGATCTGCGATTTATCAAAGATCAAAGTCGACCTATTCGAGAGATAATGACTACTGAAAAGCTCATTACAGCCAAACCAGGAGTATCATTAGAAGAGGCTGAGGAAATCCTTCAAGAATATAAAATCGAGAAATTACCCATCGTAGATGATGAGTATAGGTTGACCGGATTGATCACTTATAAAGATATTCTCAAGCGAAAAGATAAGCCATATGCCTGCAAGGATGAGTATGGCAGACTTCGCGTAGGTGCTGCAGTCGGAGTGACTGCGGATATCGTAGCGCGAGTAGAAGCGCTGAAAAATGCAGGAGTGGATGTCATATCCATAGATACCGCCCATGGTCACTCCAAAGGAGTAATTGATGCCTGTCGGAAAATCAAAGATACTTTTCCTGACTTGGAGTTAATTGTAGGCAATATTGCCACTCCGGAAGCAGCTATTGCTTTGGCTGATGCAGGAGCAGATGCAGTCAAAGTAGGTATTGGTCCAGGATCTATCTGTACCACTCGAATTATTGCAGGTGTGGGTGTCCCTCAGCTCTCCGCAGTTTTTGAATGTGCCGAAGTGCTAAAGCATAGAGGCATACCGGTAATCGCAGATGGAGGAGTCAGATATTCTGGAGATTTGGTAAAAGCTATCGCGGCAGGCGGCAGTTCAGTTATGATCGGTTCATTGCTAGCAGGTACCGAAGAAGCTCCAGGGGAAATGATCATCTTCGAAGGAAGGAAGTTCAAATCCTACCGCGGAATGGGTTCATTAGAAGCTATGGAATCAGGCTCCAAAGATCGGTACTTCCAAGATGCTGAAGACAATGTCAAGAAGCTCGTACCGGAAGGAATCGTTGGAAGAGTTCCTTTCAAAGGGTTAGTGTCAGAGGTACTCTACCAATTGGTAGGTGGTCTTCAGGCTTGTATGGGGTATTGCGGCAGTAAGACCATAGAAGACATTCAGAAGAATGGAAAGTTTGTGAAAATTACCGCAGCAGGGGTAAAAGAATCACATCCTCATGATGTGAGTGTAACCCGAGAAGCTCCAAACTACTCGGTCAAATCGTAATCAACCGCCAAGAGCGCTGAGGTTTTACAAGGGTTCGCAAAGAAAATAACATTGAATATAAAGGTCCATTTTTGCGAGTGGGCCTTTATTTTTTTCAAAAAGTCCAGTTCTAGAATTAACCTTCGGTATGAAGACTTTCAGGTATAGACCTTTCCCAGTTCTCACTTTTTCGAATGATGTATATGCGCTACTCTGCAAGTTGGCTCAAGAAGTATAAATATAATTGGCGGATAAATGACGATTGGATATTTCGGACTGCCCTGATGTGATGGGTCTTCCGTCTTAGATCCTGATAAGAAAAAAAAATAGAGCTTTTGGCATCATTAGTTGTATCCCTGTTACGAATTCATCTCAAAGCTCACATCCAATTCTTGCTTAATTTTTATGTTTTTTAGAAAATCAGGATGAAAGGGATTGATCAATAAATTATGCTCTTCCGGATATCGAGCCAATGGAATTCGGCAAGAGGGAACCTTTAGCGCTAAAGAGATCATGCCTTTAGCCCAGCCTGTGCCTAACTCTTGAGTGGATCGGGGATGAGGTCTGTTTTTCCAATCGGGAGCAAGTTGTGATGCATCGAGTTCTGGAATTGCTCCGATTACTTCTAGCTCGATCAATTTCCAGCTACTTTGGGCCACTGCAGGGCCTTTGATACTAAGGAGTTCTAAGAAACTCAAAGCACTGAGATTGCACCCATAAATCAGAGGTGTACCAACTAGATTCCACCTTGCTGGAGCCATCCCATATCCTAGTCCAGATCTTCCTGAGAGAGATTCAATCAATCGGAAATACTGCATCAATCAGAGAATAGCTCCCCAAGACATGGCTTCCATCGCCTGATCCACCAGCTCTGTACCGTATGGATTCTTGAGGAGAATAGCAGGTTTTTGATTACTGAGGGAGGTATTGGGAGTGTGAAGCCAAACAGCGAGCGCATCCTCCGAACCGAAAATCCGGATGCCTTTGGCGATTGCTTTATCCATGTCTAATATATTTTTGGTAAGTACTTTAGTCAGCTTTTTTTCATCCTTTTTCCAGCGGAATAGCGTACTCGGATCAACTTCCAGCAACTCTGCCACGTCAGCTTGAGTAAACTCCAAATAATCAAATAGCTCCGAAGTATCCTTAAAGTCCAAAACCTCACCATAAATAGCTGCCGACTCATTCACAAGCAATGGTGTGAATGGTATGTCTTTAAAAAAATGATACGACTTTTGACCGGTAACCAACGAATCGGCATCCAGACCTCCCATTGTAATCTTCCAAGTATGTGTCATGATCATTAAATTATCTTTAACTATACATTATTATCAAATGCAATATTCATTTCGTGCAAATAAAATAACGGAAGATTTTCCCTTAAGTTTAGCTTAATAACTTTTTAATCTCATAATCCTGAAGATGCGCATTCAGCCAGCCTCCTTCCAAGGTCGCTTGGTAATATTTTTTGTAGAAATTAATTGCAGGCTCATTCCAATCCAGCACTTGCCACATCATACCTGTGCAACCTTCTTCAATACCCTTGGACATGATCCGATCAAAAAGTAATTTACCTGCTCCCTGAGCTCTTTCGGATTCGGTGACAATCAAATCTTCGAGATAGATCCGCTTTCCCTTCCAGGTAGAGTAGCGATAGTAGTAAATCGCTGTTCCGATAATTTCTCCTGTACTCCCTTTCTCACAGACAAAAAACCCGTATGCAGGATTTGTACCGAAGCCGTCCTTTTCCATCTGTTCAACTGTATTGATAACTTCTGCGGGCATCTTTTCATACACAGCGAGTTCGTTGATTAATTCTAAAATACGAGGTAGATCCTCGATTTTTCCAGCTCGAATTGAAAACATTTGATTGGGGTTTGATTTGAATTTTGGATTTTGATGGAAGGAAAGACTAAATTTAGCCAAAACCAAGGGATATGTTTTTAGCGATTGACGCAGGTAATTCTAATATAGTTTTTGCTCTTTACGATCAAAAAGAAAACCGGTGGAAAAATCAATTTCGATTGGAGACAAATTTTGATACCCTCGGCACTCAGCTCAGTAAGAAGGTTCCACTCTATTTCTTGGAGCATGGAATTGGACCTCCTGATATCGCCAGGATTGGTTTTAGCTCAGTGGTTCCTGAAATCAACAAAGTTATTACAGATTTTTGCCAAAACTTTTTAGGAAAGAAAGCTTATCTCATTTCTTCAAAAAGCTATTCTAAACTTCCCATCAAAACCAATCGACCTCAGGAAATGGGAACCGATTTGATGTGTAATGTCATGGCAGCTTTTTCGAGACATCAAGATCCAGTCATTATTTTAGATTTTGGTACGGCACTCACCTTTACAGTGGTGGACCAGTATGGCGAAGTACTGGGTGTGAATATTGTCCCGGGATTCAAAACAGCAATTAAATCCCTTTTTTTCTATACCTGCAAACTCCCAGAAGTGGCTCTGAAAGTTCCGGATTCAGCTATTGGCAAAGACACGATTCATGCGATTCAGGCTGGAATATTTTATGGCTATAGTAGCCTGATCAAAGGAATGATCGAGACGATTGGTGTGGAAGCACAAATGGATTTTAGGATAATCGCCACTGGAGGACTCGCTGCTGTTTTAAGTCCTTTGGATCAAGTCTTCGATGAGGTGGACCCCAATCTTACGCTGGAAGGCTTGCGATTGATTACACTGGCTAACTCCTGATTTAGCTTACGATAATAGCGAACTGTTAAGCATCAAGTTAGGATCTGGACAATTAGCGGCATACTTCGGTAGTTCTCGCTGAGCACATACTCCTGGATAATCTCCAACTTTTCCTTCCAGGTCATACATCAGCTGAAAATGTAGATGTGGCGGCCAATCTCCATTTTCAGGATATGGACCTACATGACAGACCAAGTCTCCTGCTTTCACTTTTTGTCCCACTTCAAAACGATCTAAATCCGTCAAAGTCAAATGTCCATAGAGCGAATAAAGCATCGTCCCACCCAGTTCATGCTTCAGAATCAAAGTTGGGCCATAATCCCCAAAGCCTTTATTGTCCTGAATAGAATGAATTTCTCCTTCAAAAGGTGCGTATACTGGTGCACCAGCTTGCGTCCAAATATCTACTCCAAGATGGATGTTGCGAAAATCAGCCTCCGAAATCTCAAATCGCTCACTTCGCCTATAAATCGCCCGATGCTCTAGATAGCCGCCTACCCCGTAGGTTTTCCCAGTCCTTCTCAACTGATCAAATACAAACTGATTAAAGATTTCAGTTTTTCTCAAATCAACTGTTTCTAATTCTCTATTTGCAGGACTAAAATCCAGTTTCATTGAATTTCTTACTGTAAGTGGCTCTCCCATGACCGGGGAAAAATCAAAGGCTTTCCAATTCATTCCCGAAGATTTAAAAAATTATTCAAAGCACTAAATCATCGACAGGTTATCTCTTCAATTCATTCCTTGAATCGTTTTTTAGGTAAAAAGAAATCCCTACTTTTCGACATGGAAAA
>JBDNIP010000952.1:0-2694 GCA_041688245.1 Algoriphagus sp. | reverse complement strand
TTACCTCGTGTTCTTAAGTGCCTGTAAAGCTCACCTCCTTGCTTCTTGTCCTGCCATATGAACTGATATATCCGCTCTATCGATACGCATGGGCGTTTGTTGTTGATCGCATCCCCTTTTATTTGTTCAGGGCTATAGTCCTTTCCAGCCAGTAGGTGATACTCTCTTGCATCTGGGCAGTAAAAGCTTTGTGCTTATTCTTGTGAAGGTGCCTGTCGGCAGTCTTTCTGTGTGCCAGCTCGGGACGATAATTCGTACTGCGCCCGTCTGCATGCCGTTTCAACTCCCTTGTTATGGTAGACTTGTCTCTACCTAGAGTCCGGGTAATTTCAGAATTACAGCTTCCATATTTCTTCAAAGCGAAAATTTCGCACCTTTCTGCTAGCGGTAATTGCGTCATATTTCTTAAGTTTTGCAACCCAAAAATAGGATGTTTTCCTCGCCAGCCCACCCTAAAGGTTTGGCCCTAGGGCCAAACCTTTAGGGTGGGCTTGTTTTACACCAAGGTGGTGCATTTATCACTTGAATCTAAGCAATGAAAAATATGTCATTTCATGGGTCTTTTATAAAAAAACTTATCACTTTCCTAAAGTATATTAGCGATGAGTGATATCAAATGCTTCTTGTGCATTTTTGTCTTCCATTATAATTGACCGTATTCCAGATAGATAATATTCCATAGTCATATTTGTATATAGCGTTAAGCTTCTTATGTATTCAAAAGTTAACTCCATCGTTCCTAGATCAACTCCAACACGAAAACGTACTTCTCCATCCTTTCTGTCCATTACCCATGCTCCATGAGACATCCCAAAATTAACTTTATCTATAAAGACTGAAAGCTCTGCACATTTTTCAGGAGGACAAACATAGGGCAACCGTGCGAACATTACTACTATTTTATTTGGTTCATCCGTAGTAGCAACGAATACCCACTCAGCATTGTTTCCTGCGTAAGTAACACTAAGAATTGAGTCATTTGGATTCTGTTCCATTTCCCAACCGACACCCTTGTAGATTTCTAATAATTTATCATACAACATTATATACAATCTTTTTTTATGAAAATTCAATACTTTTTTAACTGGAAACTTGCTTAATTATGTTTTCTTTCATTTTGGCTTTATCTCCTTTCGTTGTCTCAAGCCATGCTTCCCATCGTTTTCCAGTGATACCTGCCGTTTTTAACAACATTGTAGACGTTTGATCTTTGATTTGTTCCATATTTACCCCTTCTTCTATCTTTACAGGAATGATTTTGCATGCTATGAATTCACCATCGCTATAACTTCCCATCCCCAAACGATAAAGTGCTTCCGCTATAACTGTTGCAGAGGCTTCCATACTTGCTTTACTTTTATGTGGTGAAGCCGTAATTTTTGCTGATGCTTTCACGATTCGTTTAGGCTTTTCTTTATGTGTCACCTTCCCCTTATTCACTACCTGAATCCATTTTTCACGTTTAGCAGGATTAGACACTGCATCGACATCATTTACGGATTCAATATCAAAGTGGTCTTTTGATTTAATTCTGTCTTTTTTATCACTCCAGCCAAAACGTTTCACTTCAAGAGACTCCTCTTTTGTAAGACCAGGGAAATTCTGATTCTCTAAGGTCCACTTGAGGTTTTTATAATAATTTTTAAATATTCTATTTTCCATCACCCGATAATCAGGATATTCAGGTTCGACTACTCCAGTTGGTTCACCTGTATCATTCAACTTGGAAGCAACCGTTCTTGCACGTTCAGCAGCTGCACCTCGCCTCCATTGTACACCAATATTCCCTAATGTTAGAATTCCTCCAATCGCAGCAACCCCTACAGCAATTGGAGCAAGTACACCCGACAACAATAAGGCACTGCTAACCACTGCTGTACTACCTTGTGCCATTTTTAATCCAGCCTTTTCCATATTTCGACTCTGGATTTTCTGCATATCATCCATTGCCGGGACATTTTCGTTGTAAAACACGTCTAATTCAACATAAGCGCCTTGAAGTTCTGCAAGTTTTGTGGCAATTTTTCTAATATTATCTTGTGCGATCTTTCTGCTTTCTTCTGGTATTGTTCCGTAACTAGCAGCTTTTTCCAAATGCGGCATTTTTCTTTCAATAGTTGCTTTTATGTTGGAAATTTCTCTTTCCAACTCGGATAATGGTTTTGTGACAGCTTCTTTAGTTTCCTGTATTTCCCCCTTTTTGAAATGAGCTCTCCCCAACGTCACTCCTCCGTGAATTATCTGAATAGATCCCGTAATAATGCCTAATACAGCAGAGATTTGAGCAAATTGAGCAATTTCTGCTTGAATAGCAGGGTTACCGGCCCCAACATCCGTAGCTGCTTTTAAAATATCTTTCCCTGTATTCATTCCTGATTGAAAATAACCTGCCACATTTTCACCTGTTTCTGCTATAACATCTACTATCTCCTCACCTGTCAGCCCACCTTCTTCCTTATTCTTGATCAAAGCATCATCAATTGTTTTAAAAATTGAAATCAATTTAGAAACAGTAGCGAGTCCATCTCCGACAGCAGCACCAACATCTCCGACACGAGTCCAGTCTGCTGAAAATCCACCACTTGCGGAACTACCTTCTTTTAATAAGGCAATTCCTTTAGCTAATTTTGCACCTCCATGACTAATTTGACCAACTCCTTCCAGACCTTGTGCTAAAGCTTCTACTTTTTCGCC
>JBDNIP010000951.1:0-4553 GCA_041688245.1 Algoriphagus sp. | reverse complement strand
GACTGAATTTTAACGTGTACTCCATCATCGGCGGGCAACTTCAGGAAGATGAGGAACCGAAGCTTTACTTACTTTATCCTCAGGGAAACTGGATCGAAATCCGTAAAGGAACTCCTTTTGTGATAATTGGAAATACCGGTTTTGGAAACCCAGTTCTCAGGAGATCACTCAGTTATGAGAATTCACTCGATTATGCCTTGAAATGTGCTCTCTTAGCATTCGATGCAACTCGAATTTGTGCCAATGATGTTGATTTTCCGATAGATACCGTAGTGCTGGAAAACAATAGTTACCACACTATTGAGAAGCGATTTGAGCAAAAAGAACTGGAACACATCTCCGATTTTTGGAATGAGCGCCTACGAAATGCCATCAATGAGCTCCCGGCGGACACTTTAAAGAAAGCATTTGAACCAAACTTATTGTCTATTTCTTCGAAATAGGCTCGCGGATGAAAATAAAAATAGATCATCGAACTACTTATTATTATTCTGATCAAGTCAGTCTTGGGGTTCATCGCCTTTACCTCTTACCCCAATTCCAAGAGTTTCAAAAAACCCTTGAATCCAAGTTGACGATTAACCCCAATCCAAATGGAAAAGGGAATAAGACTGATTTGGTCGGTAATTCATTTGTACAAGTTTGGTTTGATGATCCGATAGATCGCCTGTTGATCCAAAGCGAAATGCTAATTGACTGTGTTGAAATCAATCCTTTTGGCTTTATCATCGACCCTTATTTTATTTCAAATTTCAATGCGCCCGATTTCAACGAATTCACTTACCGAGATGATTCAACGCAACTAATTCAGCCATATATTCATCGTGAGTTCACAGCGGGCTTAAGTGAATTCACCAGATCGATACTATTTAAAGTGGATACGTTTTTGGATTTTCTGGTGAAGTTGACTGCTGCTATTCATGCAAATTGGACGCATATCATTCGTGAGGAGGAAGACTTTTGGGCAGCGGACAAGACTTTTGGATACCAGAAGGGATCTTGCCGTGATTTGGCTTGGATGCAGATGAACATGCTCGGCAGCCTGGGTTTGGCAAGCAGATTCGTCAGTGGGTATGCCTTTAATCCTGAACTAGCTTCAGGACATGAGCTTCATGCGTGGCTTCAGACCTACTTACCAGGTGCAGGATGGATTGGTCTAGATCCAAGTTTAGGACTATTGACCAATCACTTTTATATTCCATTGGCTTATCATCCGGATCCAAGCAAGACCTTACCTGTCCAGGGAAGCTATGCCGGCGGAGCAAATTCGAAACTGGAAACTGACTTAATTATCTCGAAAGTAGCATCTTAGTCAGCATACACACCCGTTTTAGGTTTTTCAAAAAGCGACTCATAGAATTGGTCGGGTGACAATAAAACATCTCCAAAACTCAAATTGTATCGTATCGCTTTGGTAGAATCGTTTTCATAGACATATCCAGTAAGAAACCTTGGAAAAAAGACTCCATCATTATCTCGATAATCCTCGTATTTCAAGGCATTAAAGCTGGGAGTAGTATCGCCAAAGTAAGTCACGGTATAAAGCAAGTACTCCAATTGATCTGTTTCCGGATTGATCAGGAGGAAATATTGATCATCAGGACTATTCCCGACTTTGGGGTCAAACTTGACATGGAAAGTCGGGTAGGTTTGACCATTCAATAGTTTGTCTTCGACCTTTTCGACTGTCACTCCTAGATCAGTCAATACAAAAGGAATCGAGAAAAAATAAAAATATAGGTTGTGATAAAACTTGATTGACTTGCCAGAATAAGCTTCACGATTTGGACTGATCCATGCCTGCTCCCCATCATACCCCATCTCAAAAAATTCTGAAGAAATTCGCACTTTTCTGCTTTTTAGATTTATGAAATGACTTTCCTGAGTGAGATTCGTCTCATGAACAAGCGCATAGCTAAAGGCTTCAGCATTGAGCCATTTGCTCCAATCTCCATGTGCATTCAGTACTTTTTTGAATTCAGGAGAATATTCTTTCGCAGCTATCAAAGCCGTTTCTGTTTTTGGAGATTCACAGGAAAAAGCGACCGCGACAAAGGAAAGTAGAAAGATTGATCTATAAAGGCTAGGCATGGCATGATGTTGTTTGAGAACAAGTTACAAAATAATCGATTTTTGGAGAATTTATCTTTACCGGACTTTTTGACAAGTGCCTGGCTTATCCCCTAAATCATATTCAATTTAAAGAAAAATTAAATTTAGAATTGGTCTAAATAATGAAAATCTGTTTTACTTTTGTTAGGTAGCCAAAGTAAAAACATAAAATCTGTTGTTATGGGATCTAGCCAATCTTCAATCTGGAAAATCATCCGAAAACTTTTTAATAAAATCCACCTTTATGCAGGCTTGACCTGCGGACTGATTGTCATTGCAGTCTGTTTTAGTGGTACCATATATGTCTACAATACTGGGATTCGAGAGTTTTTTGATGCTGAACTTTATTTTGTGGAGGAATCAGGTCAACGGATGGGAGCTGAGGAATTGAAGACGATCTTAGAAATAAGGGAAGAATCAAAAGTGGTTGGACTCAACTGGAATACCGATGCTGATCGAACTGTTCAGTTTACACTGAAAAAAGAAAATGAGGAAGGAAAGGGAAATACCTTTTTTGTCAATCCCTATTCTGGAGAAATATTAGCAAACACTTCAGATAAGACTGCCACTGCCGAATTCATGGGCTATATGTTCAGTCTGCATCGCTGGCTACTTTTAGATCGGATAGAGAACCCTATGCTTGAAAGCATGGGAAATCGTGATTTGGGCAGATTCATCAACGGCGTTTCAACTTTGCTGTTTCTCCTTGGAGTAATCACCGGGATTGTGATTTGGATTCCCAACAAAGTGAAAAACTGGAAGCAAGGCTTGAGTATCACATGGTCAGGAAATTGGAAACGGGTAAATCATGACCTTCACAATACACTAGCATTTTATTCGATGATCATGCTTTTTGTAATGGCTTCGACGGGACCATTTTGGTCTTTTAACTGGTATCGAGAAGGTTATCAGAAGACGTTTGACACTTATCAAACGGAGGCTCAAAAAGAAGCTGAGAAGAATCTTCCCAAACCCACTTTTGAGCTCAACCAATCGATCACCTTAGACGATATCCTTGCGATAACCAATCAAACCCTAAATTTTGATGGGCCAGTTCGAATTTCACTTGCTACTTCTTCAGAAGAGACCATATCAGTCCGTAAGTACCATTCTGGATTCTTTGCAAGTACGGGATCGGATGATCTGACTTTTTCTCCTGAAAATCTGGAAATGCTGGAAATGAAACTCTTTGCAGAATTGCCCTTGCGGCAGCAGATCGGAAGATCAATCAAAGCACTGCACACCGGAGAGATTTTTGGACAATTCTCAAAGTTTCTTTGGTTTCTGGCTTGTGCCGTTGCTACCTCACTTCCAATTACCGGCACCTTGATTTGGTGGAATAAGCGAAGGAAAAAAGCTTTAAAACCTAAAACTCTGATGACAGAGGAAATGGCTTTACTTAATAAGTAGCTGTGTTTATCTCAAGTAATTCTTAATCTGATTATCCGCAAGGATGCCGGTGACCATTCTTTACTTGCTTGATTGGCGGCAAGCATCAGGACTAGATAGCCATCGAGAGAAGTATCGGCAATGCTCCTGTTTACTGCATACTAAGTCTTTTTTGCCCTTTATTGGTGCACTTGTGATCCTATGCAATTTTTAATGAAAAATGGTCTGGCAGGTTAACGACTTAATCTCTGGGTAACAGTTTTCGGTCGACTTTTTTTAGAACTTTCAAAAATCTACATTTCTGATTCAAAACTATCCAGAAATGAAGCGCTTGATTTCGGTTATCTTACTATTTATCTCTTTCTTCTCAGCTCAAGCACAAGAAAAACCGTGGATGCTTGGACCTTTTCTCAGATCTGCGACAGCCAGACCAATTATTGCTCCGCAGTCTTCCACAAGCTTTGTTGATCCAATGACCAGTAATACGGTAGCTTGGGAATCCATGGCTACATTCAATCCCGCAGCAATCGCTAAAGACGGAAAAGTATATGTTCTCTATCGGGCCGAAGAAAAACTTGGCAATAAAGAAATTGGTGGACATACCTCAAGAATTGGATTGGCGATTTCAGTAGACGGTTTTTCTTTCGAGCGAGAGACAGAACCGATTTTTTATCCGAAAGATGATTCTCAAAAGGAATTTGAATGGACTGGGGGCACGGAGGATCCTAGAATTGTGGAAACCAAAGAAGGATTGTACGTCCTGACGTACACCCAGTGGAATAGAGATGTGCCAAGACTTGCAGTGGCCACTTCCAGAGATCTCCGAAAATGGGAAAAGTATGGGCCGATTTTTAAGGATTGGAAAGATGGGAAATACCACAATACAGAATCAAAATCTGGGGCAATCGTCACCGAACTGAAAGAAGGAAAGTTGACAGCGGCTAAAATAGATGGCAAATATTGGATGTATTATGGAGTTCCCCACATTTGGCATGCTACTTCAGAAGATTTGATCCATTGGCAGCCAGTAGAAAATCATGAAGGCAATCGAG
>JBDNIP010000950.1:0-4071 GCA_041688245.1 Algoriphagus sp. | reverse complement strand
ATTGGTATCGGTGGAGATCCGATCATAGGAACTTCGACCAAGCAAGCAGTTCAGCTATTGATGGAAGATCCTGAGACGGATGCAATCATAATGATCGGAGAAATCGGAGGAAACTATGAGGCAGAAGCTGCATTGTGGATCCGAGAAAATGGTAACAAAAAGCCTGTGGTAGGGTTCATCGCCGGTCAGACTGCTCCTGCTGGACGTAGAATGGGTCACGCTGGCGCAATCATCGGAGGAGCAGATGATACGGCTGCTGCTAAAATGAGAATCATGAGAGAAAACGGGATTCACGTAGTAGATTCTCCAGCGGAGATCGGCGCTACCATGGCTCAGGTGCTGGGTGTGAATGTGTAGGTAATTGTTGGATGTTGGATGCCCGATGACGGGTGTCCGATGACCGATGTTAAAAAAAGACCGCTTCGATTGAGTTCGGGGCGATTTTTTTTAGTTTCTATGAAGGAAAAGTCAATTGATTTTTATTCCATATTTTTCAGATTTAGAAATAATTTCGGCAATTGTTTTTCTTCCTATCTGACTTTTATTGTTCAGATCATTCAAAGTCACTTGAGATAAATCCTTTACTTTTTTCACATTTAATTCTCCCAAAATTCTTTTGGCTCTAACTGAGAACCTCAATATTTCTATGTTTTGGTTTGCAGATTGAAAATCCATCTTCAGCTGGCTTTCATTTTTCAGGTACTTTTTAAATTTTGACTTTAACTCTTTATTTTCTAATGCAAAATTATCCCTGTCTTTGATGACTTCGTCCAAAAATTGGGACTTAAATATTAAATCATTAATCCCCTGAATTATCTTATTTATAGAATCGTTCAAAATTTTTCTCACACGGTAGTCAGATAAATTAAATTCTTGGGCAATCTGATTTATTTCCCTTTTCTCAATAACAAATTGCAAAGTCATTAACCTCTCTTTATCAGACAAAAAAGTACCCTTTAAGATGTCTGATTCATTAATTATCCTACCTAACCAGTCAATTCTCATGAATTTATTGCTTTAGTAATTTATTTTCTTGTTTTGAAATTTTGCTATCAGTAGTTAGATTAGAAGATTTTTGGCTAATTATATCAATTTTTAAATATTCGTTCTTTTGACATTAGGCTTCTGACTAAGATCCTTTTGATTATAAATAGAGTTTTTATAGATTCAATTATGAAGATACTTTACCCGCAAGGAGAATGAGTCTTATTATAAATCAAATTGATTATTTCAACTTTTACCCAAATTTTTCCTAATTACTAAGTCGCGTTCATGGATTTTCGTATAAATTTCGTCCTTTGTTAATTGAGCTTCCATTTTACCATAAACAGTATTATCATACGTAGTAGAAGTGCCTTCAACAATTGAGCTATCATAAATTTTACTCAAAAGCTGAGGTTCAGTCCAATGAAAATATTTCCTTAGTTCATCACAGTACCCAGTTTCGCAATTAGTTTTTACTGGCATCACCAAATTATAGGGATGTTCTTCCTTTAAAGAACTGTAATCTATTTTTGTTGAAGGATATACAATTCCGTCAATTTTGTCATTCCTCCGAACAAAAGATAATAGCATTTGTGGAATTATGTATTCCGGTTTAAAAGAATCCTTTACCTGACATACTTTAAATGAACTTGAAATCATGAATGGGAAAAGCCCTAAATAACGAATAATATCTCGCACATTATGTAAATGATAAAAATCATTATACATTCTAAATTGCTCGATTCTCAAAAAACGAATAACCTTTAAAGACTCTTTTAATCTGAACGCGCTACCTATAAACTTAGATTCAACAGGAATATTAAGCCCGACTTCCTCGCTACAAACATGCAAATTTTCGCCCAAATACAATGATGGGAATCCAGCGATACTATATCTATAAGAACTTACTTTAGTTCTCTCATTGAAAGGAATGTGATATATCCTATTTTTATCCAAATGACTCTTAGGATCTTTTATTTCTTCCTCATTTAACCCCGAAATTCGGAACCAAATTTTTGAGCCTATATAATTAATCTTAGGGATTCCAATCTGTCCGAACAAATTGTCCAGATGAGAAAATAGTAACTCATAAGCATCCAAAAGCTTACCATCATAATGCTTTTCTAAAGTATCAAGAATAACCTTATTAGATGTTTCAATACTATCAAACAAGTTAATTTCACTGAGTTCTTTGTAATGATAATTAGTAAAATTCTCTTTAAAAAACTCCAAATAAGTATCAAGTTTTAATTTCAATATTCTGCGAAAATCAGGCTGAGGCTTATCAGACTTACCAGCATTCTCACAATTATCATCCTTAAAGGGTAGCTCGAATTCTTTCTGAAATCTATCCCAAATACCGCTTATTTCCTCAGTCATAAATACAGTCCCCATGTACAACTAATTACCTAATATTAATTTGATTTGCTAATCTTATAATTACACCCTTTTCATAAAAGCCTGCGCCTTATCCTCAAAAGCAATTCTGGTCTCGCTTCCTACTTTACCATACTTCTGGTCAAAATGGGCATTGATCGTTTTTGGGTTTGATATTTTTCTTCCCTTTTTCATAACAACAATTTAAATCCAAAACTTATAATATCAAGCTGAACTCACAATGTGATAGGAATTCCCTCTCGCAATTTTCAATTCCCTACCTTTGCCGCTTCACTTCCAAGACTCATGATTTCAGTAGATAACGTAGGTGTCATCCATAGCGGATCCACACTCTTTAGTAATGTTTCCTTTGCCATCAATGAAAATGACAAAATAGCGCTCATGGGTAAAAATGGCGCTGGAAAGTCCACTTTGCTCAAGATTATCGCTGGACAAACTAAACCTAGCCAAGGTTCCGTTTCGGCGCCAAAAGGATTTGTGGTGGCGTATTTACCGCAGCATTTGTTGACTTCGGATGACTGCTCGGTAATGGATGAGGCCTCCAAAGCGTTCGCCAGCTATCTATTTATGAAAACGGAGATCGAACGAATCAATGAGGAATTGACCGTTCGGACAGACTACGAATCGGATGCTTATTACAAGCTGATCGAGGATATCTCGGAATTGAGTGAGAAGTTCTACGCCATCGAGGAAGTCAATTATGAAGCTGAAATCGAGAAAGTACTCTTAGGTTTGGGCTTTGAGCGAGCTGATTTTCAGCGATCCACATCAGAGTTTTCCGGAGGTTGGCGGATGCGGATCGAACTAGCCAAGATTCTTTTGCAAAATCCTGACCTCATCCTACTTGATGAGCCTACTAATCATTTGGATATCGAATCGATCCAGTGGCTGGAAGATTTTTTATTGAATAAGGCTAAGGCTGTGGTTGTGATTTCCCACGATAGAACTTTCGTAGACAACATCACAACGAGAACGATAGAGGTGACAATGGGTCGAATCTACGATTATAAGGCAAAGTACAGTCACTACTTAGAGCTTCGCAAAGAACGACGAGAGCAACAGCAAAAGCAGTACGAAGAGCAGCAGAATGTCATTGCTGGTATTCAAGGATTTATAGATCGTTTCAAAGGCACCTATTCTAAGACACTTCAGGTGCAATCTCGCGTGAAAATGCTGGAAAAAATGGAAGTGATTGAAGTGGATGAGGTAGATACTTCTGCACTCAAACTCCGCTTTCCTACTTCTCCCCGATCCGGAAATTATCCTGTAATCGTAGATGATATGACCAAAAATTATGGCGATCATACGGTTTTCAAAAATGCCGCCATGACCATCGAGCGAGGTCAAAAAGTATCCTTTGTTGGGAAAAATGGCGAAGGAAAATCTACAATGATCAAAGCGATCATGAGTGAGATCGAATTTGAGGGAAAATGTGAGTTGGGTCATAATTCTCTGATCGGATATTTCGCTCAGAATCAGGCTTCACTTTTGGACGAAAGTCTGACGATTTTCGAAACGATCGACTACATCGCGGTCGGGGAAGTACGCACTAAAGTCAAAGACATTTTGGGCGCATTCATGTTCAAAGGCGATGAAATAAATAAGAAAGTGAAAGTCTTGTCAGGTGGAGAGAAGACCCGATTGGCAATGATCAAGCTACTTTTAGAACCTGTCAACTTGCTGATCCTT
>JBDNIP010000949.1:0-4495 GCA_041688245.1 Algoriphagus sp. | reverse complement strand
TTTGAAGACGCTCGAAAAGCCTTCCTTGCTGCTTTGCTTTACAGTTCATTTCCAGCGGTAATTATTGGAAGTCGTGCTCTGACCACTGACACTTATTTAGCCGCGCTAGTTTTAGCGGCATTGTATTTTTGGTTTAGTTATCAAAAATCAAAAAAGCCGTTTCTTCTGATTTTATCCTTCGTTTTTCTGGGCTTGGGTTTTTTGACCAAAGGTCCGGTCGTTTGGATAGTTCCATTGATCGTAGTGGCATTCTATGGATTTCAGCATAAAACTTGGCCCAGATTCAATTGGCAGGCATTGGTTGGAATTGGCTTGATGTTAACAATTGGGATATTTTGGTTTGTGCAACTCTATCTCGAGGATGCACAATTTCTGGACTATTTCCTTTTTAAGCATACGATTCAGCGATTTGCGACGGATACATTTCAGCGAGGTCAACCTTTTTGGTTTTATCCAGTGGTCTTGATCGTTACCGCCTTCCCCTGGTTTTTGATTTTGCTCCAAAAGTCGGTCTGGGTGGCAAAAAACAAATCAACTCAATTGGCTCTATTTTGGGTTTGGGTGATGGTTCCGGTTCTTTTCTTCTCAATGAGTCAGTCCAAATTAGTGCTTTACATTCTTCCTGTGTATTCAGGCTTGGCCTTTGGGGCTGTTTTAGCATGGGATCAGCTTTCGGGTCCCGCTCATAAAAAATGGGAGATTACCCAATTCATTTTCTTTGGCTTGGTATTAATTGGTTTGATTGTTTCACCTTGGCTTGATCCGAGGATTACTTTAGGGTATAAATTCTACTTTATCTGGTTTATCTTGATCGGATCATTAGCTGGGATTTTAATTTCAGGGATTCAGCGAAAGGATCGAGTGATAATCAATTCTTGGATATTTACTATGGGAATCGGTTTGATGGCATCGTATTTTTTCAGTGCCAACCCCGCTGTCGTCAATGATACTAGAAGAGTAGCTGAATGGGTCTCAACTCATCAAGAAGCTCAAGATCAAGTATTCATTTACGATAAGCGACTTCCTTCAATTTCATTTCAAAGCAAACTACCAATCGTCTCAGTTTATGATGGTGATGAAAGCCTTAACAGAGAAACTCAATTTCAAAAAGATGAAAGCTGGAAGGAAACTTTGATTAATTTGAAAACTGATCCCGAATGGATTCAGCAGGCAGTCAATCAAAAAGGGTTTTGGATTTCAAAATCAAAAAAAGTCCTTCCTGAGCTTCCTTCCGATTATAGTTGGGAATTTCAAGTTGAAATCGACGGCTGGAAAATTCACCGAATAGAACCTAAATGATACTTTATGCGAATTTTAGTCGTAGAAGATGAGCCAGGGATTTCCGGTTTCATAAAGCAAGGCTTGGAAGAGGAATCCTATTCAGTGGACGTTGCTGACAACGGAAAAAAGGGCTTGGATCTAGCGCTATCAGGTAATTATGACCTGTTGCTTTTAGACTGGATGCTTCCCGGATTAAGTGGGATTGATCTTTGCCGACAGTTTCGAAAAACATTTAAAAATACTCCAATCATTTTTCTAACTGCAAAAGACACCACAGATGAAACTATCTTTGGTCTTCAGGCAGGAGCAAATGACTACATCAAAAGGCCATTTCATTTCGAAGAATTGCTAGAGCGCGTTCGGGTACAGCTACGTGCCAAAGTCGGAGAGCCAGAATTTTTTACCTTAGGGGCGATTTCAATTTTTCCGGAAAGGCATCAAGTATTGAAAGATAATGTTGAAGTTCAGCTTACGCAAAAGGAATTTGCACTTCTTGAATACCTTGTCAGAAACAAAAATAGAGTGTGTCGGCGTACGCTGATCATAGAGAAAGTATGGGATATCCACTTCGAATACAATACAGGGGTTATTGATGTTTTTATCAATTCGCTTCGTAAAAAGCTAAATCTCAATGATGTGGATGGACATATTCAAACAGTTCGAGGAGTCGGATATATGGCCAGGGAGCTATGAAAAAAAGAAATTCATACCGGGAGCAGATTGCACGAAGACTGACTTGGGTGACCGCTATGATTGTGCTAGTCGTCTTCGTGATGATTTATTTGGTAGTTAATTACTCAGTTATTCAAAATAGTGATAAGGAACTTTTGGCGGAAGTTCAGGAGCATCTTGAAGAAATATTCCTTAAAGATGGTGTGTTGGTTTTTTCTCATAAGAATGAGTGGGAAGAGGCCGAGCATTCCATCATTGAGCTCAATCCTATCTTTATCGAGATTGTAGATATTCAAGGTAATACGATGGATCGATCTCCAAACCTTCGTGGGAATCATTTGAATTTTTTGCCTGACCGAACCTCGAGAGATGACGCCCTTACTGTAGAGATTAGTAATGAAGAAGTGCGGCAAATGCAAATTCCACTTAAGAATGAAGGTAAAATAGAGGGATTTATGCTTGTAGCTACCTCTTTCAAGGATTCGCGTCATTTGCTTCACAACCTGAGAAATACGCTTCTTTTTTTATATCCAGCAATTTTGATTTCCCTATTCTTGATCATGCGATATCTAGCTGGAAAGAGTATCGAACCCATTCAGAAAATCATTGAATCGACAAATCAGATCACTCAGAAGAATCTGAATGATCGTGTACCACTTTCCGAATCAAATGATGAAATCGGTCAGCTCTCAAGATCGATCAATGAATTGCTCTCTAGACTGGAGCAATCGCTCACAAGGGAAAAGCAATTTACATCAGATGCCTCTCACGAGCTCAGAACGCCATTGGCAGTGTTGAGAGGGACGCTGGAAGTACTCCTTCGAAAGCCTCGAACGGCTGAAGAATATAAGTCCAAAATTCATACTGCCTTACAAAGTATTGATCGCATGACAGAAATGATGGAGCAGCTCTTGGCTTTGGCTCGCGTGGGCAAATTTTCGAACTCCGATTACCTGTCAATCGATTTACTGGCGTTTGGTAGCAACTTCGCTCAGAAAATTTCTGAAGACTATGCCAGGCAAATTCATTTCGAAACCAACCTCACTTTACCGCTTATTTTGGAAGTGAATACTAAGTCGCTTCAGATGATTTTGACCAATCTACTTCAGAATTCGCTGAAATATTCGGATGAGGGGACGTTGATTTCCATCCGGGCGGGAATTCATCAAGGAGCACCTTTCTTGACTGTCGAAGATCAAGGAGTGGGAATCGAGGAAGAATCTTTGGGACGAATTTTTGATCCATTTTTTAGAGAAACTCAACTTTTGGAAAAGCCTGTATCGGGCACTGGCTTGGGTCTGGCAATCGTGAGAAAGCTCGCTTTGGAATCTGGGATTTTAGTAGAAGTAGAAAGCCAAAAAGGTACAGGTTCTATTTTCCGATTGATCTTTCAAGAAAAGATTTAAGAAAACCTTAAGCTATTCTTATACTGGTTTACAGATGATAATAGACATTTTTGCCTAACAAAGAGTCATTCTATGCTAGACCGTGTTATCAATTGGAGTATTTCAAATAAACTGATCATTTTTTTACTGATTACTGGCTGGATAGGCTTTGGTATTTATTCAGTGACACGTATTTCGATTGGTGCAGTTCCAGATGTGACTAATAATCAGGTACAAGTGATTACCACCTCGCGGAATCTTGCTACCGAAGGTGTGGAAAAATACCTGACCTACCCCGTAGAGTTGGAGATGGCAAATCTACCGGGCGTGAAGGAAATCCGATCGATTTCCAAGTTTGGTCTATCGGTCGTCACCATCGTTTTTGACGATGATATGGGCACTTATTTACCTAGACAGCTTATCGCAGAGCGGATCAAGATGGCTCAGGATCAGATCCCTAATGGGTTTGGACAGCCCTTTATGGGGCCTATTTCAACTGGATTGGGGGAAATCTATCAATATGTGGTTGATGTCAAGCCAGGCTATGAAGACAACTATTCCATTACTGATTTGCGGACGATTCAAGATTGGGTGGTACGTCGGCAACTTTCTGGTATCGAGGGAGTAGTCGAAGTAAATACCTGGGGAGGATTTCTAAAGCAGTACGAAGTAGCTATCAATCCAGAGCGATTGAAAGCTGTGGGAGTGAGTCTGACTCAGGTATATGATGCACTCAGTAAAAATAATTCCATCGCCGGAGGCAGTTACATAGAAAAGGCAAACGAGAGTTTCTTTATCCGTGGCGAAGGCCTAGTGAAGAGTCTGGAAGATATTGGGAATATTGTCGTGGAAGTCCGGGCCGGAGCGCCACTGTATATAAAAGACATTGCCAAAGTTGACTTCGGTCATGCAAATCGTTTCGGTGCGGTCACTGCAAATGGTGAAGGTGAAAAAGTACTTGGCCAGGTGATGATGCTCAAAGGGGCAGGATCCAAAGCCACTATTGATCGGGTTAAAGAACGACTGGCGGAGATCAAGCCCAACTTACCCGAGGGAGTTATTATCAACGGATTTTTGGATCGATCGGAACTGATTGGACGAACGACCTTCACGATTGCAGAAAACCTGATTTTGGGTTGTTTGATTGTGATTTTTGT
>JBDNIP010000142.1:0-6013 GCA_041688245.1 Algoriphagus sp. | reverse complement strand
AGAAGTCTTTCGGAGGCGGTTGATTAATTTCAAGTTATTTAACAGTACGAAGTTTCCGTTTTTATAGAAATCGTTTAGTTTAGTAGGCTAAACGACGATCTATGAAAAAGCTTTTTTTTATCTGCCTTGTAGGTGGCTTTTTTTCCTGCGGGGGAAACTCAGAATCAGATTCCAGTTCTAAAAAAAAACATTCTCGAAAATCTCAAGGTCAGTATAGATTCTATTCGGATCGATGTTGGTGAGGAGATCTTTAATGCCGGGGCTTATTACGCATATGATCTTAGCGATGATAAGCAATCGATTTTTTACGGCTACTCGGAAGGTCCTGAAATTCATGAAATCAGCTTGACGGATTATGCGCTAGTCAAGCGTCACAAATTCACTACTGATGGCCCGGATCAGGCGCCTTCTTTTATCAGCTATTTAAGTGTACTTCCAAATAATGAAGTCGCTCTCCTTGGTTATGGTGCTCAGGGGATTTATACCCTTGGTGGAAAAAAGCTCCAAGATCTCGGTATCGAAAAGACCGAGTGGAAAGGATTACAAATCGATGGTAGTCTAAATTTAATTTCTAACCTCAGAGTACTCTCCGATAAAAAACGAGCTGTGGCAACACCGAGTCCATTTGCCAAGCCAGTGGAAGGGCTCGGGGTTTTGGATTTGGAAAACGAAACCATAACCCTTCATCGGCTACCCGCACTGGATATCACAAATCGCTTCAACGTCACTTTTCGACAAGGAAATGGGAGTTCCAGCTCGGGGGATAATATTGATTTGCAGGAATTAGGGGACGACTTTGTCATTTATAGTGGATCTACTTCAGACATATATCTGTACCATCCCGATCTCGATTCGTTGAGGCTGATCACCTTTAATCATCAACTGGTCCCAAATCAGAAGACGGGAGACTTTCCGACTGAAGTTGACTCTAATGAACGTCGAAGGGAAGTGTCTAATGAGATCCGAAAGCAAATCAGTTTCAGCAGACTTTTTTGGGACGATAATAGAAAAATATATTGGCGCTTTGCCATCCAGAACCCTCGCTACACAGAGGAAAACAAGTATTTGGGCAGTGAGGTCTTTGTCTTCAGTTATGACGAAGATTTCAATCTTACCGGAGAAATCAAGTCCGAGGAACTCACCATGCTTCCAAATTTGCCCTTTATGAAAGACGGAAAGCTGTATGGCTACAGGGTTATGGAGGAGAATCCCGG
This sequence comes from Algoriphagus sp., assembly GCA_041688245.1. GTDB lineage: Bacteria > Bacteroidota > Bacteroidia > Cytophagales > Cyclobacteriaceae > Algoriphagus. The sequence goes on along the minus strand of JBDNIP010000142.1, from coordinate 4,799 downwards.
ATTCGTCGTTGTCAATTTTGATTTTTAAGACCCATATCGTGAGAACATTAATCCCTTTTCTGGTGCTTATTATGTTCGCTTCTTGTGGTGAAAAAGGTAGTACAGATAAGACGCAATCAGAAAATATCTTGGAAAATTTGTCATTTACGATTGATACCGTAATGATCGATCCGAAAGGTAAATTGTTTGAACTCAACTGGGGTCCAAGATCATCTTCGATTTCCGAGGATGGAAAACATCTTTTTCTATTCAATTCAAATTCAAACCAGATTCAGCAAATAAATTTGGATGCGCTAGTTTGGGAAAAAGACTTTGACTTTGAAGTTGAAGGGCCGAATGGAATCAGTGATGCGGTTTTTTCTACGCAAACGCTTGGTGGCGAAAAATTCTTGATCACGGCTTACCGGAAACTGGGGGTTTTTGACCAATCGGGTAGGATAATCAAAGATTTCGCGATTTGCGCGCTTCCCATTTCCTCGGATTTGGAGGAGCTGGATTATGGAATTGTCCTGTCCAAAGATCAAAAAAGCATCTTTTCCCTGCCGGGGATTCGATTTCATGGGCCCCGAACTTTTGCAAAGATCGATTTGGAAACGTTTGAAATAGCCAATTTTCCGATTCCGGAGATGGATTGGATTTTTGACTTAAAAGTCGGCGGATCCACTCACTACTTGTTGGACGAATATATGTATCTGAAGGAATTAAACAAGCAGATATTGGCGCTGACCCCATCGACCAGTGCATTTTACCGCTATGATTTGGAGAGGGGCTCGCTACACTATCATTCGTTTGTACATGAGTTTAGTCCGGAGGCAAATGACGTCAAGCTGAAAAACACCGTCGAAACGGACGAGGAGTATCAGGAGGAGCTGAAGAAGTTCTTTATGAGTTTCACCTTTGGGCCGCCCATTTGGGATGAAAAGAGGCAGGTTTTTTTCCGCTTCGGCAGAAAGCCCATTTTTATGGCAGAAGCATTTCAAATTGGCGAAAGCCAAGTATTCATGTATGTCTATGATCCCGAGTTCAAGTTGATCGGAGAAGCGTTATTGCCTGACATTTCAAGAGTTCCAAGTTCTCCTTTCTTCAAAGACGGCAAGCTCTGGTCTTACGTCAACGTCGAAGACGAACTGGGCTTTGCGGTGTTCACTTTTGATTTTTAATCCGCCATGAAAAAGCTAAGCCCCTTTCTTTTCCTTATCCTCCTCGCTTCCTGCGGTGAAAGAAGCAGTTCCGAAAAATCTGAACCTGAGAATATCCTCGAAAATTTGACTTATTTGGTGGACACGGTGGTGGTGGATTCAGGGGAAGAAATCATCAACCTTAATTACGGGATGCTCTTTTCTTCTTTAAGCCCAGATCATCGGCACTTCTACAAATATGACATTACGAGGATGCAACTACAAGAAGTTGATTTGGATCAGTTAGCGCTCATAGCCAGTTATTCCTTTGAACGGGAAGGTCCCAATGGAGTTGAACGCTATGGGCGAACGATTGCTCCGTTGAGCAATGGTAATTTTATTTTTGCTGGACAGAAAAGAATAGGTGAGTTTTCGAAATCAGGTGAACTTTTACTTCCCTTTGATTATGAGTTGCACGACCTGATTGACGAAGCCCAATCCCAAGGTAATATGCAATCGCAGTTTACTTTTATGGAGAAAAACCAAATGGGTTTTTTCTTGGAGACCCATTTTTCTGATCCTGTGTTCAATCTCATTTCTATCAATTTTGAAGAAAAAAATTCTAAAGTGATCGACTTGCCGGAGATGGACAGAACCAATGATTATAGAGTAGTCTTAGAGGATGATGGCTTTACAATAAATTGGGCGCAAGTGTTGACGGTTCAAGCAATCGATCTCAAAATCTACATCACTACCCCGGTGCACAATGGCATTTATCGCTACGACCCTCTGGAAGACAATTTGGATTACATCACATTTCCCCTTACGCTGACCGCCGCAGAAAAGTCAAAAAAAATCAAAAATGAGGTCTCTTCTGAAGGAGCGATGAATAAGCAAGTAGCAATAATGAACTCTGAAGTTAGATTTTACGAGTTGCTTTGGGATGATAAATCGAATCGGTTTTTCCGCTTCAGCACCATCATGATTCCCAGTAATTCTCCAGAGTCAAGCACAAAAAGTGAAGTATATCTTTCTGCTTTTGATCCCGAACTAAATTTACTCGGAGAAATTCAGCTAGAGGATTTAAAACAAGTCCCTGAAAAACCTTTCTTCAAAGACGGCAAGCTCTGGTCTTATGTCAACGTCGCTGACGAGCTAGGCTTCGCAGTATTCACTTTTAACTTTTAGACAACTATGAAAAAATTAGCAATCATCTTTTTAGCATCACTCTGTTTTTCCTGTGGCGGGTCAACACAAGTAGAAGAGGGTAACGATTTTGACTTTTCTTATTCTGTAGATACTGTGATGGTAGATGCGGGAGATGGAATTATCTTTTTAAGGTTAGGCTTGAACACCGCAGCCCTAAGTCCTGATCAAAATCAGCTACACAACTTCAATCCGGCTAACTCCGAAATGGAAATCATTGATCTGGAATCACTACGATTAACTGATCGGATAAAAATGGAAAAAGAAGGTCCAACAGGCACAGGAAGGCCGCGAAAGATAATGATTAGCCAAGATGGAAAAACATTCTTTGCAGGTTTTATGGATTTGCGAGAATTCGATCCTCAATTAACGAATATGAAAACCTATAACATCCGAAGAGAGAAATTTGAAGGATTGGATCTGGATCAATCGTTGGATTTAGATTTGACATTATCACAAGACGGAAAATCAGTCTATACCTCCTATGGGCCTGAAAATAATGATCTAGCCCGAGTCGGATTGGCTGTGATGGAACTAGAAAACTTGAAGTTGAAAACTTACCCTATGAATATTTTTGAGCGAATGCATGCCTATGTCAGAAGTTTTTTCAAGGACGGGCAAATGGTATTTGGAACTATTGAATCAGCCTATATCGACCCAGTGGATTATCGAGTTCTAATATCATCCGCCAATTTCAATGAAATATATATACTTGATTTGTTGACAGATTCCATTTCTTACAAAGTCTATCATTCCGTGTTAACGGAAGATCTCAGGGAAATTCCAAGCAGAACCAGTTTTGATAACCTAGAACAAATCCCTGCAATCCTTACTGAAATGGAAGAGCAGGTAAGTTTTGGTCAGTTTTATTATGATGATTTTCACAAGAAGTTTTGGCGATTTTCAAGGGACTTGGACAGAAAAATAGATGACTCAGCAGTTTTCAAAGAGGTAGTCACCTTATTTGATAAGGATCTCAATCAACTCCATGAGCAAGTAATACCTGGTGATTATATGGGCTTTAAGTTTTTTAGAGAAGGCAAGCTCTGGACTTATGTCAATGTGAATGACGAGTTGGGATTTGTAGTGTTTACGTTTGATTTTTAAAAGACTATGAAGAAGCTACTCACGATTTCAATTCTCGCGTTACTTTCTGCTTGTGACAATAGCGATTTCGAATCCGCTGAAGCTAGGAATATCCTTGAAGACCTATCTATTACTATCGATACCGTGATGATAGATTCAAGAGGGAAAATCCTGGACATGAGAAGAGGCTATTCCGAATCCTCGATTTCCGAAGACAGAAAGTATGTCTTTCTATACAATTCACATTCAAACCAGGTTCAGCAGATCAATTTGGATAAGTTAGTCTGGAAAAAAGATTATGACTTTGAGGTAGAAGGACCAAATGGAATCAGCACCATGGTTTTTTCGACACGATACCTAGGCGAGGATCAGTTTCTGATCACTTCCTACCGCAGGCTGGGAATTTTTGATGCCTTAGGAAGCAAGGTTAAAGAACTCTCGATTTCATCGCTTCCTATATCATCGGATTTGGATGAGTTGGATTATGGGATTATCCTTTCCAAGGATCAAAAAAGTCTCTTTTCAATTCCCGGAACTCGTTTCATGGGTTCCCAATCCTTTGCAGGGGTCGATTTGGAAAGTTTTGAAATCAAAGAGTTTTCGATTCCTGAGCTAGATTGGATCACTGACCTTAAAGTGGTTTATATGGGGGGCTATTCTTTTCAGGAGACTTTACATCTCCACGAGCTGAATAATCAGATTCTGATTTCAAGCCCTGCTTCGGCTGCTTTTTATCGCTATGATCAGGAGACTGATTCTTTGACCTATCATTCTTTTATTCACAAGTTAAGTCCGGTAGCAAATGATATCCAACTCAAATGGCAAGTAGAATCGGTCGAAGAATACAGTGCGGAAATGGGTCGTTTCTTTGGAGGAATGTTTTTCGGGCCATTGATTTGGGATGAAAAAAGGGAGATTTATTTCCGTTTTTCCAGAAAACCCACTGAAATGGACAGTCTACAACAAATTATTTCCAGTGAAATATTTCTATATGCCTATGACCAAGAGTTCAATTTAATCGGAGAAGCTTTACTACCCATTACCAGTCGTCCAACCAATCCTTTCTTCAAAGACGGCAAACTCTGGAGCTATGTGAATGTGGAGGATGAGCTGGGCTTTGCGGTATTCACTTTTGATTTTTAACTTTTAGACAACTATGAAAAACCTACTCACGATCTCGTTTCTAGTCTTACTTGCTTCCTGCGGAGGCAAAGCGTCTGAATCCAATGAACCAATTAACATTCTCGAAAACCTCACTTATTCTGAGGATACCGTCGTGGTGGATGCAGGAGATGATTTTGTCAATATGGGTTATGGATTGGGGGCTTTTGATCTGACACCAGATCAAAATCAGCTGATGTTTTTCGAAAGAGATCCGCTTAAAATGGT
>JBDNIP010000948.1:0-4727 GCA_041688245.1 Algoriphagus sp. | reverse complement strand
TATTGGTGCGGCTGTCCTGCTCGCTGATACGGTCCTCGGCCGCCACGGTGCGCTGCTCAACCACCGTTATGCGTTTGTCGAGCGTGGCATAAGCCAGAAAGCCCGCCACTAAGAAGCCGGCGAAAGTCAAAAGATGCCCGGCGTTGATCGTCGGGTCAAAAATCAGGCGGCTCGAAGGCGGGCTGGGCTGTGTCATATAAATCTTTGAACAAAGTTCAGATCAGGTGTTTATATTTTTTTCGCTTCGATAAAAAAAGCGTCGGCTTGATGTTCTGACATATTCATTATTGCAGCCATAGCTGCAATATGAATATTATCCCGATCCCAACTAAGGGCATACTCCCAAAATATAGTTAGTGCCTCGTTTGTTGATGTTTCGATAACTTCTTTGACCCTTGCTAGTAATCCCATTTGTAATAGCATCATCCTCCCCTGTGCTGGTGTGATTGAGAAGGGAATCGGTGAAATCCATTCTAGTTCTACCGTGTAGCTTTCGTTGTCTTGGTTTAAGACATAGCCTTTTACCTGCCACTTTTCAAGGTTGATAGTTGAAAAGTCAGGCTCGAAACTGTTGGTTGCGGGATTTAAGTGTTTTTGTAGTTGTATCATAATTAAAAGGTTCTGGCTACTGTAATGCTGTAATTGTATATTGTACCCGAAAATCCGATTGCCGTAGCTTGATTTATAAGTGAAAGTGTTGAAGATTCACTGCCTATAAAACAGGTTAAATTAGCGTCTGGAATAGTTAAGCCATAACCGACATTTTGTGGAGCTAGAAAAAAATGCAATTTTAATTGCGCTCTAGTAATTATTACCGAATTGGCTACTGATCTTACTATTGTTTCAATACCTGAGACTTTTGTAATTACCACTATTGCGTTACCACTTACCCCAAAAAATACCCAGTTGTTAGCGTCAATATAAAAATATATGCCGCTTCTTGATCCAGATCCAATTCTTACAAATCCTGACCGTGTTAAAAATACACTAGGAAGAACATTTACATTTTGAATGCCTATGATGTCTCCGTTTGCAGCATCTGAGAACAAACTCCTAGATAATCCATTATACTTCCCACTTGTTCCGACCAGATTAACATAAGTTTGACCACTGTCAGCCTGACCCATCGGCTCGTTAGATGTAGTGCCTATACGCTCACAATTATCATATAATTCTAATATAGAAGGCTTGTCAAATAATAGCGGTGTTTTTTGGTATAAAGATAAATTTGCGCCTAAATCTCTTTCGGGAACACTTTTAAATACCGTGCCATCAGCCCTCAAAATATTACCTGCCGTAGTAATATTAACCTCTGCTTTATCAACAATCTGATTCTTTGCAGCCTCCGCGTCCGTAGCACTTTCAGCCGATTCAGTAGCCGATACGAATGATTTTCCAGCCTCTTCAATAGCGATCACCTTCGCTGCCACACTCAATTCATTTGCAAGTTCCGAAGCAGTAGCCGAAACACCCGAAGCAGTAGCCGCACTTTCAGAATCTACTTTTGAAGCAAGTGCTGACGCTGCATCCTCCAAGGCTTGCGCTGCTTTTTCGATTGCTACCTGCTCAGATGTTCCTGCCGCAATAGCCGAAAGTCTAGCCGCCTCCGCACTGATTGCAGCCTTAATCGCTTCTTTTCTTGCTAGTTCTTCGTCACCAGCTTTGACAAGAATCCTGTATTCGTTAGTTTCTACCTTGATTACTTTTACGCTCATATCGTAACGGTGTTATTAATATTTATGACTCCGCCTATCAAATTCGCAAAGTCCTGATCCTCTCTGAAAAGAATGTCGTACACGTACTGAATGTCATTAACCTCGATAAATTCACGTGCAAACGTAATCTCTAGTATGTTAAAATCATCTCCTATAATTGCAAGCCCCGTTCCGATTGCAAAAGATTCGATCACAGGACTATTAACATCAGTCGTCTTTTTAATGTCCATTCTGGTCTTATTGTAGACCCTTAGATCCATTGGCGTTTGGCTGTTGTCCGCTGCAACATCGAAGAACGAAAGTGTTTCAGCCTTGTTATTTCCTCGTCTGAGCTGAATATTTACTATTCCAATGTCGGTTGTTTGCATTTAGTAAACTTTAACTGTGATTAAATTTGATTTTACGTTATTTAAAGAGTTTGACTCAGAAAACATGCCTCTAATATCTATATCAAAATCAGTATTTAGGTTTTTGGTTGCTGTTTCAAAAGTTTTACTATTAGATATAACAGATAGATTAGTTAATATTTTTATTTCATCTGAAGAACTAAGAGTTATTTTATATTTAATGTTAAAAAGTTGGTTAGAAATACTTGAGCCGCTTACCGTTAAACCTGAAAAATTGGTTGCGCCAATTCTTAGATTGAAAAAAAAATAACCTTGACCCAAAGTTAAAGTTCCAACCAAATCAATTTCTATAACTGTACCAATAGAAAAGTATGAGGCTATCCAAGAAAAGGGAGTTTGAAATATACTTACTGGAGTAGTTCCTGAAATATTAGGATCAAAAAATCCCGTTTGGGTTCTTACACCTTTTGCCTTAAATCCATCTGAGGCAAACCCTTTAACGATATTCCCGTTAGTGTCTCGCATCAAAGATTCGCCTGTACCGTCAGGAATGTTAGGAAGATTTACTTTCCCAGTCCCATTCGGAGCGATTACTATATCAGCGTTATCAATATTTGTTGCTATTAGGAATTTTTTTGTTTCATTATTATAAGGATTTACTGCTGCATCTTCATTGTTAAGCGTCCTGAATTTAAAACTACTTACATTACTGCTTGCCTGTAATCTGATTTCAGGATTGGTTCCCTCAACCCTCACTAATTCGTTTTCAAATATTTTTGCACCTGTAATTGTTTGAGCTGTGCCAAGTGTGACAAAATCATCTCCATCAGATGCGAATAAGCTAGTCGGAACTAAGTAAGCCTGTCCCGATCTGATCAAAACCAGCGTGTCACCCGTTCCGATAGTTCCGTCAATTTGTACACCCGAAAGAATATCCCCCCTACTTTGCGCGTTGTATAATTCATCAATCAAAGCCTGAAATGCTTCGCGGTGCGTGCTTGCAATAATCGGTTGTTGACTTGCTAGCAATGAATTTTTTAGTGCTTCTAGTTGTGTTTTAGTTGCCATTATTATCTATCAAATCCTCATAAATACTATTTCTAAAGTAAAGGCTTCCGGGCTTATTATTCCGTAACCGTTTTGGCGCACGTATTGAAGTGCTTACATGACCCGCTTTTTTTTCTTTCACGTAGCTGATCCCATCGAAAATAAACGCTGTGGAGGTCATTTTTAAAAGGGCCACATTTGCGTCTGCGTCAATTTGCCGCGTAATTATTGCCCTTTCCTGTGACTCAGCTTGATTGAAAGTCCCTTGTGGATCGGCTGTTTTAGTCAGTCCGAACTGCGTAATATTAAGGCCGTGTGCGCTTATGAACCTGCGGTACGAAATCAAAACTAAATACCGCTTAACTTTCTTTTCGATAAAAGCAAGAAGTTCCGAACGCAAAGGAAATGCCAACTCAGAACCTAAAATATCAGCGTAAAGATCTTCGCCTAGTCTTGGTTCCAAGTCGTATTCTTGAGCGGCTTGTATATATAGATTTAGCTGGTCTTCACTAATGTTTTGCGAAAACTTAACAAGGTTCGCCCCAGTAAAGTCTGCTTTAGATACTAATAGTTTATCCGGCATAATTATCATCCTCCTCTTCGTCTTTTGTAACTAACCAAATTGCCGCGTCAATGTCTTTCATATTGAATCCCTGCATGAGCATAAGTGCAGCTTGATCGTAGGTTAATTCGTCTTTGTTGAACTTACGAACTATGCGCTGAATGTTTTGTAGTTGCCGACCTGTCAAATTAGCAAAGGCATTGTTTTGTTCTTGCGAGACTGGTTCGGGTTGCGCACCGGGCAAAGGTAAGGCCGGAACACTGCTTTCTAAGTCAATCTCAAACAGTTCCTTTTGCTCTTCAATAGTCAAACCTGCGATAACTGCATCCGGCACAAAGTCAAAAGGCTTGAGCGTGCTAAGTGTAAAATCAGCATTTGGAGGCAAACCCTCCAAAGCTAAAACAGGCTTGAGTATATCAAATGCCTGCTTAATCATATCCTGCATACCGAATACGCTAAGTGCAAACAGTGCCATCTGATTCTTAATCTCATTTGTATCTCCAAGTTTTCCACCTTCTCCAAGACCCACTAAAATGGCTGGCACGCTCATTATTCTAGCTATTCGCTTAGCTATTCGATCGCTTGCGCGGTCTGATTGATCCAGTATTTCAGCAACGTTTATTGTAGTTACAGTAGGTTTAAATTCCTCAGTGCTGCCTTTCAGGTGCAAAATAGGGCTTGCATCTTCGCCCGTGAAACTTTCTAGTGCCTCGTCAAAATAGTCTTGAGCTGTTTTTTCATCCTCATCCTTGTTTTGGTCGTCAATCGGCCCTGTGCTTATTACTACCGGAGTTCTAAATCCTTGCGCTATATTTCTAAGGTCTAAGCGGCTGATCTTTCCATCACTAACTACATCTTCAATCGAAGCGTAAAACGGAGGTATTGGGTATTTGTCGTAATACCTGCCTAAACCTTTCTTGAATACATACAGGATCTCGCCTAACTGCTCTTTATGCAATTCGATTTGATCAGCTATAATTGCAGCCCGTTCTATAATCGTTCTTTCAGGATCGTATTCAGGATAAAATCTAGTGTCCCGCTCAAACTTACCGACTT
>JBDNIP010000947.1:0-1001 GCA_041688245.1 Algoriphagus sp. | reverse complement strand
GATGAAAAAACACTTTACATTGCGCAGTCAGATGTAGAGAAAGCGCGCTATTATGCCTACGATTTGAATCAGGCCGGTGATGTGCTCAGCGGGAAAATACTTTTTGATGTTACTAGAATGATTTCGCCGGAGCGGAAAGGCTTGCCCGATGGCCTTAAAGTTCATTCTTCTGGAAATTTGTTTGCTACTGGGCCTGGCGGGGTGTTGATTATTAGTCCTGAAGGAAAGCATCTGAGCACTATCGAGACAGGCCAAGCTACCGCAAACTGTGCGTTTGATTTGGATGAGAATTTCCTTTATATGACAGCTGATATGCATTTGATGAGAATCAGACTTGAGGTAGTGCACTATATTTTCGGTAAAGTCCAAGGTGCCCGATAGTTTGGCCAAATCAATTCATTGGCAGCTGAGCTATTGGTAAACATTCGCTTTGCTTCATCCCAGATTAGTTCTTCCGCTCCAATTCGCGCTGCGATATTTGGAATATGTGCATGCAAGGCGGCAATTCTTCCGGCCTCCGGTGGGCAAATGGGCTGATTTCTGGTTTTGATGCATTCGACGAAATTGGCCACATGGAGATTGTGACTTTCGGTAGTTCCTTCCAGTTTTTTGGCTTCCACTTTGTCAGCCTTTGCTTCGGGGTCCCATTCAGGATAGATTTCATAGCCACCACGATTGACTACCAGCGTGCCTTTTTCACCTACATATCCGATTCCGTATGGTTTGCCATAGGGCCCTGTTTGCAGTCCACCGTTCATATCGTAATTAATCAGAAAGTCTTTTTTGGGATATAAGACATTCATCGTGTCGAAGGTATCCCGATCCCGATTCTCGTCATTGACATTGACGGCGTAGGTCATCACTCGGGAAGGGACAGCCGGATTTTCTTCTACCCAGATCGCCATGTCTAATAAATGTACTCCCCAGTCAGACATCAACCCTCCGCCATAGTCCCAGAAATGTCGCCAGCTTCCATGAAAGCGATTTGGGTTGAAAGTTCT
>JBDNIP010000946.1:0-2613 GCA_041688245.1 Algoriphagus sp. | reverse complement strand
AGACTGGAAATTCTGCAGTTATCTGATAGATTTTAACCGCTAGATCTACTGACTTTTGCCAAACTTTCAAATTCTTAAAATTATGCATGACAATTTAATTTAGGTTCATTCTTGACTCTCTGTTCTTGATTCTTGACTCTTGGTTCTTGATTCTTGGTTCTTGATTCTTGGTTCTAAATTCTTGGTTCTAAATTCTAGTTTCTCAACGGTTTGCCTTTGAACAGGATGCTATGAATTCGTTCCAGCGTTTTCTTCTCCCCGGTCAGACTCAAGAATGCTTCACGTTCCAAATCCAACAAGTACTGCTCAGACACCAAAGTCGGGGAAGATAAATCTCCTCCAGACATCACCCATGCGAGTTTCTTAGCGATCAGTGCATCATGCTCTGAAATGTAAGCTCCGTATCTCATTCCAGTAATTCCTGCTTCGAATAGTGCCAAAGAGGTTTTTCCCAAAACTTTGATATTGGTTTGCTGTAACGGCTGAGTATACCCTGCCGCATGTAGTTCCAATACTTTCGCTTTAGCATCAGCTAATTGCCGCTTTCTATTGATGCTGATACCATCATCCTTTCTCAAATAACCCAATGCTTTGGCTTCAGCCGCAGAGGTAGATACTTTGGCAGTGGCGATATTCATAAAGTACTCCTGAAGTTGATTGATTTCAACATCTCCATCAATTACTCTGTTGGAGAATCTTAGCGTCATTTCCTTTGTACCGCCGCCTGCGGGTATCAATCCTACCCCAACTTCGACTAATCCCATATATAATTCGGCATGGGCCTGAATATGGTCAGAGTGAAGTGACAGCTCGCATCCTCCACCCAGAGCCATATTGTGCGGCGCTACGACCACAGGCACTGATGAGAATCTCGCCCGCAGCATAGAGTTTTGAAACTGAGCAATCATCACATTGATTTCGTCAAACTCCTGATCTCCGGCATACATGAATAGCATAGCCAAATTTGCGCCCGCAGAAAAATTTGCGCCTTCGTTTCCGATTACTAGACCTTTATATGATTTTTCTGCCATTCCAATAGCCGTGTTTAATCCTTCGAGCACTTCCTGACCCATAGAATTCATCTTCGAATGAAACTCCAGTCCAATGACGTCATCGCCCATGTCATAGACAGATGCTCCAGCATTACCCCAAATTTTCTTTCCGGCTGCTTTTAACGTATCCAGAATGATGAAATCCTCGATCCCAGGAATTTCTACAAAGGACTTACTTGGAATATCATAGTAAAGCTTTTTACCTCCGTTAACTTTATAGAATGACTCATGACCTGCATCCAGCATTTCGTGAACCCATTTTGCAGCAGGCTCTCCAGCAGCTTCCATTTTGGTTACCGTATCACGAACACCCAAAGCATCCCATGTTTCGAACGGACCTAGTTCCCATCCAAATCCAGCGCTTACTGCCTGATCTATACGATAGAGCTCGTCAGAGATTTCTGGAATTCGGTTAGCGCAATACTTAAACAAATCATAGAAAGATGCTCTATAAAATTCACCTGCCCGATCATCGAAGTTGACAAGGAATTTTATGCGCTTCTTTAAATCATCAATTTCCTTGGAGGCTTCAAGTGCTTTAAACTTTGGCTTTTCAACAGGCTTATACGCATACGTGTTGAAGTCAAGTTCTTTCAATTCTTTGGTCCCATCCTGATGACGGATCATTTTGAAATATCCTTGACCGGTCTTGTCCCCAAACCACTTATTGTTATAAAGGACCTCTACGATCTTTGGCAGCTTAAATTTGTCTCGGGATTCATCGTGGGGTAGTGATTTATATAGGTTGTTGGCGACATTTACTGTAGTATCCAAGCCGACCACATCCATAGTACGGAATGTCGCTGACTTTGCTCTGCCGATCACTGGACCGGTTAGTTTGTCAACTTCCGATACTCCAAATCCCATTTTTTCAATTGCGTGCATTCCAGAAATGATCGCATATACTCCTATTCTATTTGCAATAAATGCAGGCGTATCCTTGCAAAGTACCGTCTCCTTACCTAAAAATTTATCACCATAATCCATCAAGAAATCAACGATTGTAGGATCGGTCTTTGGTCCCGGAATAATTTCCAGCAGTCTTAAATATCTTGGAGGATTGAAGAAGTGAGTTCCCACAAAATTAATCTGAAAATCCTCGCTTCTTCCTTCGCACATCATATACATCGGAATGCCTGAAGTGTTAGAAGTGATTAAAGTACCCGGCTTTCGATATTTTTCAACTTTTTCGAAAAGTTGCTGCTTGATGTCCAAGCGTTCTACAACCACTTCCATTACCCAATCGTAATCTTTGATTTTGGGGAGATCATCATCAAAATTTCCAATAGTAATTCTGGCTGCGAAAGCTTTATCATAAATAGCTGATGGATTTGTTTTCAAGGTGGTTTGCAACGCTGCATCCACAATCCTGTTTCTTACCAAAGGACTTTCTTTTGTCAGCCCTTTCTTTTGCTCCTGCTCGGTCAGCTCAAATGGAACAATATCCAGTAAAAGTACCTGCACTCCGATATTAGCGAAATGACAGGCTATTCTGGAACCCATTACTCCTGTACCTAAAATGGCTACTTTCTTAATGGTTCTTTTCATTTTTTTGGGTTTT
>JBDNIP010000945.1:0-4115 GCA_041688245.1 Algoriphagus sp. | reverse complement strand
TTCAGACATATTCCTTTGGATGAGGTGAGAAGAGTTTACGATGAATTCGAAAATGAGCAGGGCAGTGGGTACAACCTCAATCAGAATAATTTCTATTATGATTTGAAACAAACCAATGGCATGAACAGAGAGCGTTTCTATGGAAATGTCAATGTAGCCTACCAAATCAATGACTGGCTGACTGCCAACACTCTTATCGGACTGGATTACTACGATGAGATGCGAAAGTCTATCACTATGTCACGGACTAGGGCGAATATCAACAACAGAATGGGCGGCCAGTTTTCTCAGTCAGATCAAACCCGGCAAGAATTCAACACCGACGTCAGATTAGATTTTAACAAAACCTTCGAAAATGATTTTTCATTGATTGGCCTAGTGGGCGGAAACTACCGTCAAAACAAATTCAGCAGCATGAACTTGAGTGCCCCGGATTTGAATGTCCCTAATCTATTTAACGTTGGAAACGCGAAAGGAACCCCAGGTGTCGGCATGTTTGACAGCCAAAAAGAAAACTACAGCATTTATTCTTCTGCAACTGTCGGCTACAAAGGGTATTTGTATGCAGGTGTGACGGCAAGAAATGATTGGAGTTCCACTTTACCCGAGGAAAACAGATCATATTTCTATCCCTCAGGAAACGTATCTGTCACTTTATCAGAAGCATTGGACATCAAATCCAAAAATTTCAGCCATTTACAGTTGAGAGCCAGTATGGCAAGAGTGGGGTCTGATACTGACCCCTATCAGTTAATGGGCACCTACAGCACTAGCCTCTTTAATAACAGCGCCTTGTTCAACTCACCTGCTGTAATGCCTCCTGCCAATCTCAGACCAGAAATGACAACTTCCATGGAGGTTGGGGCTGATTTTAGGTTTTTCAGCGACAGGCTGTCTATCGATGCGACTTACTACAACCAAGTCACAGAAGATATGATTCTCAATGTACCAACTGCGAGGACCACAGGTTTTGCATCCCAACTTATCAACGCTGCAAAAATTGAAAACATGGGCATTGAGCTTATTATGAGAGCGCTAGTTCTAGACATAAGAGATTTCCGCTGGAACACAACTCTTAACTGGGCAAGAAACACCAGCACTGTAGTAGAACTTTATGGTGGATTGGAAAATATCACAATTAGCTCAGGATTCGGTGGTGCTAGATTAGTGGGAACTCCGGGTCAGCCATGGGGGGACATCAGTGGTCTTCCGTTTGTGAGAGATGAAAGCGGTAACATTAAAATTTCGCCAAACGGAACTCCAATGACAACAAATCAACAGAAAATCTTGGGGAATGTGACTCCGAAGTGGATTGGGGGGCTGCAGAATTTATTTACTTATAGAAAAATAAGTCTGGGCGTTTTATTAGATTTTCGTAGTGGTGGCGATTTCTTCAGCGGAACCTACTGGCATTCCTATCCAACTGGAGCCTTTACGAACACAGTCCAAAATAATGTCAGAGCTGAGGGAATTATAGTAGAAGGCGTCAAAGGAGATGGCTCGCTGAATGATGTCAGGATTTCTGCTCAGGATTACTACAATGGCGCATGGGTTTGGAATAACCATGAATATTCAATTATCGACGGATCTTATGTAAAGCTTCGTGAGTTGACTCTTGGATACACCTTTAGTATTGGGAAACTACAAAATATCGCAGTTTCTGCATTTGGAAGAAACCTTGCAATTCTTCACAGAAGTGCAAAAGCTAAAGAACTTGGTCTTGATCCTGAGGCAGCTTCTCAGATGGGTGGTAGCGAAAGAGGAACAGGTTTTGAAAACTTTATGCCCCCTACTACTAGATCATACGGCTTTAATCTAAGGCTGAATTTTTAATTCCTTTAGGTGAAGAAAATTAAATGTGGATAAACATTGAAAAACAACCGTAAATGGTTTCATATATGAAAAACATATTAAAAAATAAGATAAGTAAATTACTGGCTATTAGTACTTTAATGATAGCAATTTCTTGTACTCAGGATTGGGCTGAGATGAATATCAATCCCAACCAACCTTCTTTAGTACCTGCCTCAAATATTTTCGGTGCTGGCCTTACAGTAGTAGCTGGCCAGTTGTTCGGAGAGCGAATTGGAATCTATTATACTGGTACTTGGTCAGGTCAACTCGCAGCGACTGGGGCAGGGGATTATGAATTTAGAGTGGATATCAATAACGGGCAATGGGACAACCTCTATCGGGGAATGGCCTATTTTGAAGATGCCAGAATTAATGCGCTAACAGAAGGAAATAGTAACCTAGCTGCTGTTTCCTTAATCATGAAGGCATTTACAGCTCAGCAAGTTTCTGATATGTGGGGAGACATTCCCTACTCTGAGGCCTTTAAATTGGGAACAGAAGATATATTAAATCCAGTTTTCGATTCTCATGAGAAAGTCTACACGCAAATCTTAAGTGAATTGGAGGAGGCCAACACCTTATTAAATGCCAGTTCTATTGCTGTGGGGGTAGGGGATTTTATTTATGCTGGAGATATAAATAAGTGGAAAAAATTTGCAAATTCCCTTCGACTTCGAGTAGCCATGCGGATGTCTTTAGTAGCTCCTCAGGCTGCTGCTGCAGTTATGTCCCAAATATTGGGTAATCCAGCAACCTTTCCTGTATTCGAAACAAATGCTGATAATGCTTATTTGAAATGGCCCGGAACAGCCACCAACAATATCGAGCCTTGGAGGCAGAGGCTAGGTGTACCTACCAACAAGCAGGATCAGTATAGAACAAATCATGACCTCATTAGCCGGCTGGTTGAAATGGAGGACCCTCGTCTGCCGGTTTATGCAGATAAAAACGCAGCCGGGATTTACAATGGCTATAGAATGGGAATCGGTCAGTCGGGTTTCCCGCTGAACGCTCAGCAGAATGTTTCCCATATTGGAAATCGATATGGCTATGACGATAGGGGATTCTCTCCGTTTATGCATGCTGCACAAGTGTGGTTTATAAAGGCAGAAGCCTACGAAACAGGCTTGGTTACAGGAGGAAACGCAAGAGAGGCTTATGAAAGAGGGATTGCCATTTCCATGCTGGACAACGGTATTGTTCAGGCTGACATTGATACATACCTTCAAAAACCGGGTGTGGCTTGAGGTACCAGCTCCACTCCAAATGTAGCAAAGATCAGGCTACAAAATTGGATCGGTTTATATAAACAAAGTGTAGAGGCTTGGGCAGAAAACAGAAGAACAGATGTGCCAAAGTTAGTCAATGTTTCAAATGACTATGCGAGCAATCACAACCGTCCACCCTTCAGAATGGCCTATCCTGCAAATGAAATTGCATTTAATGAAAGTTATCCTAATACTGTGAATCAGGTAGATATTTTCTACGGCGATCAGATCTGGTGGGATATTAGAAAGGGAGTGAATTAGAATTTCAATGCCATCGGGAGGTTGCTTCCGATGGCCAATCTTACTATTAAATGATTGTTGATTTTATCGAACTAATTTTATCCAAACCATACCTATGCTGACTCGCTACTCTGTTTCTTTTGTGATTTTCTTACTGGTTGGATTTATAGCTGCGGAATTTAATTTTATTAAAAAAAGCAATTCTGAAGTATCCGAAACTATTACTGAAAACAGCAATGGACTCCATGGATATATTGGATATAGTACTTTAAAAAGACCAGAAGGATTTGGTGCCGGAATAGGTTTTTACACAGCAGTTTGGCCTTTAGTTGAGCAGCCTTTGGCTGGATTCCAGATCGGGCTTCCGGGAAATTGGATCACACCTGATAATCCTGGTAACAAGGATATCCCTTGCTGTCCAGAAGGTACTATTGCTAGAACATGGGAACCTAGAGGCCCGACTTGGTCGAGCGTCTTTCAGACTCAGGAAGGCGGACTAGGATATTGGAGAGGAAACAGGTACCATTATGGCTCTCCAAAATTCAGCATGAATGGTGTCCCAGATTGTTATAATTCAGAAATAGCTTCTGCCGGATGGCCTTTTTTTTATAGAGCAGAAGCATTGCCTGATGATCAAATGGGAATAGCCCAGCTGAGCAACAGAATTGTGGTGCCACCTGACGGAATTACCTTTGAAGGAGATCTAGAAGGCAGGTTTTTGGGGTACACCCACATGATGCTGCCGCTGACTGA
>JBDNIP010000944.1:0-7555 GCA_041688245.1 Algoriphagus sp. | reverse complement strand
CTTTAGCTATTCATTTAATCACAAAGGTTTTGCAAAGCAACGCAAAGGAAAATCTGGTCTAGGCCTGCCTACGGTAGATAGATCTTTCGACTTGAACTTTTAGCTTTTATTCGTTCCACCGCATTGATATCGGCTTTTTACTGAATAGAAATCATAGCGCACATAGTTTGACTGCGGAAGTTGAAATCCAATTTGACACTTGACATAGAAAGAAAAGGACTGATCGGTAAAAAAATAACTCAAAAAGAGTCTCTAGAAAAAAAAGGTTGAATGATGCAATGAAGAACAAAACTAAAATGACAGAAAAATCGACTATGCTTTTCAAGAATTTATTTTTGATGCGAAAACATAGAATTTTAAATTTCATAAATGATTTAAAAAATACTTTGTTCTGTATTTTCAGAACTAACTGAACTTTTATTATCTTTGCCTTCTTACCAGAAAATAAACCAAATTAATTACAGATGGTATTGACAGAAAAACATAAAGAATTGATCGAACGAATTGGCGTATTTCATGAGCACAAAGGGATGCAGCCATTGGTAGGTAGAATTATTGGATTGCTATTGTTACACGAGGAAGGTGAAGTTTCGTTTGATGAGATCGTAGAGAACCTTGGAGCGAGCAAAAGTGCAGTAAGTAATGCGCTGACATTTCTGCAAGCCAAAGGACGTTGTGTTTATTCTACTAGGCCTGGTGATAGAAAGAGATACTTCGCTTTGAAAGTAAGTGATTGGAAAGAAGATTTTGAACAGGAGCTTGAAAATCTTGCCGAGATTCAAAAATTCATTGATGAAGTTTTGGAAGTTAGAACCGAAAAGAATCCTGAATTCAATTCCAGAATGAAAGACTTCTCTGATTTCTTGGGCTTTTTCAAAAAGGAAATTCCAGCCTTGTTCGAGCGGTTTAAAAAACAACAGATGTAAAAAAATTTGAGCAATTAGTTCATAAAAAACAGAACCAACTATACATTTTATAACAAACTATTATTCAATACCATGTTAAAGGAGTATTTAACGTATGCATTTTTCTTATTAGCTCCGGCATTGGCTATGGGCCAAGAAATAACAAAGGAATTTAGCCTTCCTGATACGCTTACCTTGAAGGAAAGTATTCAGATCGGACTGGAAAACAACCGGACGCTGAAGAAAGCTATTCTGAATGAAGAGAAAGCAAAGTATCAGAGAAATGAGATCAGAGGTGCTGGCCTTCCTCAGCTTTCTGCCTATGGCCAATACAACAATTTCCTGGATGTGTTTCCACAGGCCTTACCTGGCGGAATTTTCGGAGGCGACCCAAACGAGATTCAGGTAATCTCACTGGGTGTACCCCAATCATTGCAAGCTGGTTTTGAATTGAACCAGTTGCTTTTCAGTAATTCCTATTTGATAGGTTTGAAAGCTGCTAAAACCGGTGAAGAGTTTTACCATATTCTGACTGAGCAATCTGAGGAAGACGTGATCTACGAGATCTCTATGAATTACTTAGGCGTGATTCAATTGGAACTTCAGAAGGAGAATTTGCGAGCAAATATCGATCAATTGGAAAGTCTGGAGAAAATACTCCAGTCACAATACGACAATGATCTGGCTCGTAAAGTCGATTTGAACCGAGTAAAGGTAAACTTGACAACTATTAAATCTGAGCAAGAAAATCTCAACATCGCAATCTATCAACGCGAAGGTTACTTGAAGCTCTTGATGGGAATTCCGATTAATACAGTGATCAATTTAGATCAGTCAGTGGCTAATGTGGATCAGAAAGTGAAGAAATTCCAAGTTCGGGATTTCAATATTCTCGACAGAAAAAATATCCAGGTGTTGGGAGTGCAGGAGCAGTTGTACAAGTATGAATACAAAAATATCAAAGCTGCGAATCAACCTCAATTGGTTGGTTTTGCTGATTTCAACAAGAATGCTTTCTCTCAGGATTTTGATTTTTTGAATCAAAACAGAGTATGGTATCAAGGATTCTTAATCGGAGTGAGACTTCAGATTCCGATTTTCGATGGGATGCAGACCAAATACAAAGCTGCACAGTCTAAGGTGAATGCACAGCAATTAAATCTTGATCGGCTTCAGGCAGAAGATGCTGCGGAATTAGAATACAAAAATGCAATTAACAAATACTACAATTCACTAAGTACACTGGAGTCTCTGGATGGTAACCTGGATCTCGCAGATGATGTATTCAAAGAAACAACATTGCTTTATAAAGAAGGACTAAGCCCACTGACCGACTTGCTGAATGCAGAAACCACGCAGAGAGAAGCTCAGACCAACTACACGAATCAAATCATACAGGTGAGAATAGCTCAATTGGAGATTCTGAACTCATCTGGGAAAATCACAACCCTTTTACTGTAATAAAAACCCATACCAACGATGAAATCAAGCATGTCTCAGGCGACCCAAACAGGAGCGCCCCGATGTATATCAGAGCGGCCATACGAGATTCCATGTGACCAAAAAAATATAAACACATGAAAAAATTAATAATCATAGCGCTTCTCCTGGTAGGTGGAGGAGCAGTAGCTTTCACGCTTTATAACAATAAGAAAGAGATGAACCAAGCTGCGACACTCGCCATGAAGTCCAGTGAATACATCTCTGTGACTGTGGAAAAGGTGGAGGAAAAGACTGTTAACAGAAATTTTGAAGCTAACGGAATATTTAAACCGTCTCAAGAATTGAAACTGATGTCTGAGGCTTCTGGGGCAATCGTAAAAATCCAAAGAAGAAAAGGAGATTATGTTCGAAAAGGAGATTTACTGGTGCAGATCGATGACCGTCTGATCCGATCAGAATACACTATCAAAAAGCTAACTAGAGATCAAGCTGAGAGGGATTTGAAGCGATTCGA
This sequence comes from Algoriphagus sp., assembly GCA_041688245.1. GTDB lineage: Bacteria > Bacteroidota > Bacteroidia > Cytophagales > Cyclobacteriaceae > Algoriphagus. The sequence continues at coordinate 4,693 of JBDNIP010000944.1, read as the reverse complement.
GAATCTCGCAGCAACCGACGCAATCACAAAAAAGCAATTGGAAGAAAACGAAAATGCATTCAAAATTGCTGATGCGCAATTGGGAGCCTTGAAAAAGAGACTGGACGATACTCAGGTGACAGCTCCAATTGCAGGCTTTATAAATGAAGACTATTACGAATTGGGAACATTGGTAAGTCCGGGAATGGCATTGGCAGACATCATTAATAAGAGTCCTCTAAAATTAGTTGTAAATGTCACCGAAAGTGAAATCGCCAAAGTAACTAAAGGTGATGAAATTTCGGTGCGAGTGAATGCAATATCTGACCAAGATTTCGCTGGTAAAGTTCATTTCATTTCGGACAAAGCAGATGCCTCTTTCAAATACCAGGTGGAATTGATCATGACCAGCAAAAATCAGGATAAGATTAAGCCAGGTATGTTCGGTACGGCTCAGTTTAAATTTTCTCAGGAAGAGAAAGTATTGATGATTGATAGAAAATCAATCTCAGGAAGCTTGAAAGACCCAGGTGTTTACCTGATTAAAGACGGTGTAGCAGTTTATCAGCCTGTGAAAATCCATCCTTTGGATAATGGATTTGTAGAAATTCTGGACGGATTGAAAGCTGGCGACCAAGTGATCGCTTCTGGTCTGATCAATGTGAAGGAAGGTACAAAAGTCAAAGTTCAATAACTTATGCAAATCACTAAAATATCGATACAACGGTCCAGCATAGTGGTCGTACTGTTTACTGTTCTGACATTAATGGGAATTTTCTCATACACACAGTTGTCCTACGAACTTTTGCCAAAACTGGAAACTAACTTGATAACCATTTCTACGGTTTATCCTGGCGCAGCACCTGCTGAAGTGGAAACTTCCGTGACCAAGAAGATTGAGGATGCGGTAGCTTCTTTGGAGGGTATCAAGTCCATGAACTCGATTTCGCAGGAGAGCGTCTCGATCATCACGGTAGAACTGGAAGCTGGGGCAGATGTGGATTATTCGATGCAGGATGCGCAACGCAAAATTAATGCAATCCTAGGTGATCTTCCAGAAGATGCTGATCCCCCAAGTCTGGGTAAGATTGATTTGGACGATTTACCGATTATGCAGCTGGCAGTTTATTCCAGCTTGAATCCATCCGAATTTTACGATTTGATCAAAAATAAGATTCAGCCATCTCTGGCTCAAGTAAAAGGTGTAGCTCAAGTGAATATGCTGGGTGGTACCGAACGTGAAATCAAAGTGAACTTAGACAGAAATAAGCTCGATGGTTATGGTATTTCACCGATTGCAGTGGCGCAGACTATCAATGCTAGTAATCTTGATTTCCCCACTGGGCGATTGAAAGACGATGAAGGGCAGGTTTTGATCCGTCTTGCGGGTAAATTCCAAACTATTCAGGATATAGAAAACTTGGTGATTGCCTACCGTGCCGATGAATCTCCGATCCAACTGAAAGAAGTAGCTGAGGTAGCCGATTCTTACAAAGATGAGGCTATCCTTACCAGACTAAATGGTAAGTCAGCGATTGGTCTGACGGTACAAAAGCAATCCGATGCCAATGCGGTGGAAGTCTCTGAGATTTTGGAACACGAACTTCAAAAGCTGGAGCAGAATTACACTAAGGAAGGCGTTTCTTTCCAGATTTCTCAGAACACATCTGAGTTTACTCTGGAAGCTGCCAATGATGTGATCAAAGATTTAATAATTGCGATTGTGTTGGTAGCCTTGATTATGCTACTGTTTCTGCACAGTATTCGAAATGCGATCATCGTAATGGTGGCTGTGCCGGCTTCTATTATAGCGACATTTACCGTGATGTTCTTGGCAGGATTTACGCTGAACTTGATGTCTCTACTAGCGCTTTCACTGGTGGTAGGTATCCTTGTAGATGATGCTATTGTGGTGATCGAAAACATCTATCGTCACTTGGAAATGGGTAAAACCATCGCTCAGGCATCTTATGATGGTATCCGCGAAATCGGTTCTACGGTGGTATCTATCACCTTGGTAATTGTGGTGGTCTTCTTACCTCTGGCTTTGGCTGGAGGTTTGATAGGAGGCATTTTAGCTCAGTTCAGTATTACTGTGGCGACGGCTACTGTTATCAGTTTGCTAGTTGCCTTTACGCTCATTCCGCTTCTTACCTCGAGATTCTCCAAATTGGAGCATCTAGATAAGAATTCTTTTGTTGGGAAAATAGTTTATGGTTTTGAAGCTGGCTTAGATGCTTTTGTGGATTGGTTGATTGGAATTTTAAGATGGGGATTAGCACACAAGTTTGCCTTATTGGGATTCACATTCGTGCTCTTTATTTCTTCTTTCCTGCTAGTGATCAAAGGTTTTATCGGTTCAGAATTTGTCTCCGAAGGTGATAGAGGAGAATTCCTGCTAAGACTTGAGCTTCCAAGAGATGCAACCCTAGAGCAGACCAACTTCAAAACTCGTGAAGTGGAAGACTATCTGAGAACATTGCCAGAAGTCACAGAGGTATTTACTACGGTAGGTATAGTAAGTGGACAGTATACAGGTTCACAGTCTTCTCCTTTTACGTCGGAAATATTGGTAAAATTGGTAAGTCCTGAGTTTAGATCTATGACTGGTCCTGACTACGCTAGAAATCTCGAAAACTATCTGGAGGAGAATATAACTGGAGCTGAATATACCGGTGTTCCGATTTCGATCATGGGTACCGCGAATGATGCACCAATTCAGGTGATTATTTCTGGCCCTGACAAGGATTCTATACGCGTGGTTTCAGAGAAAATAGAAGTAATTCTAGCAGGCTTGACGGGTACTCGTAAGGTCGAAAGCTCATTGGAGGACGGAAATCCTGAAATCCGTGTGGAAGTAGATCGCTACAAAATGAATGAGCTTGGTCTTTCCATGGATATGGTCGGAGGAGTACTTCAAGTGGCATTCAACGGTAACGATGATTCCAAATACCTGGATGGTGACTACGAGTATGACATCTTAGTGAAACTGAATGAGTTCGATAGAAGGTCAATCGCTGACGTTCAAAACCTTACTTTCCTTAATAGAAGCAAGAAGCTGATAAAGCTAGAGCAGTTTGCGACAGTGAATCAGTCAGAAGGCCCAACTAAATTGGAGCGAAGAGACCGTGTTTCTTCTGTGAAAATCACTTCACAGGTTGCCGGTATTCCTTCAGGTACAGTCGGTGCAGAATTGACCGCAGCGATTGATCAGATGGATCTTCCGCAGCAAGTTCAGATCAACTATGATGGTGATATGAAAAATCAAAGCGAAGGTTTCGGATCGCTTGGGCTTGCGCTTTTGGCATCCATTATCTTGATCTACTTGATCATGGTGGCCTTGTATGATTCGTATAGCTATCACCTGGTTGTGATGTTCTCACTTCCAATGGCTTTGATAGGTTCTTTGCTTGCCCTTGCACTGACTAAAGGAACGCTGAGTATCTTCTCCATCATGGGACTGATTATGCTAATGGGGCTGGTAGCGAAAAACGCGATTTTACTGGTCGATTTTACCAATCAGTTGAAAGCAGAGGGAGTAGCCGTGAAGGTGGCTCTAGAAAAGGCCGTGAAGATTCGTTTCCGACCAATCTTGATGACTACGATTGCTATGGTAATTGGAATGATGCCCATTGCTTTGGCAACTGGGGCTGGTGCCGAATGGAAAAACAGTTTGGCATGGGTTATTATCGGTGGCTTACTCTCTTCCATGTTCTTGACCTTAGTAGTAGTACCAGTGATCTATTACCTGTTTGACAGATTTATGGTCAAAATCGGCAAAGCAGAGAAGAAGCATATCGAACTCGAAGACACGAATGTGGATGAATTTGAATCAGAAGCAGCTACTTACGTCTAAACTAAAAATTGAACACACATCCTCTGCTGATCCAAAAGATTGGTACGGGCTTTTAATAACACACCCAATGAAAAATTACAGTGATTTACGCAAAATCTCAAAGGTTTTCCATCAGTATGGAATTGACCTGACTGGGAAAAGAAAATATGCTTCGTTTGAAACTGACCTGCGAATGGATAGAGTATTTGTCTCTGGTTTGATATTTGAGCTGGAATACGAACTGAGAAAACAAATAGCTGATGACAAGGTGGAAGCTGTGCAAGCACCGGCACAAATTATAAAATTGTTGATGGGTTAATTTGAAAAAGAGTCCCGGATGTCCGGGACTCTTTTTTTTAGTTTTTTTTACAGTATTGCTAACATTGGTTTTCGCGGATGGGAAAATTAGTTTAAGTATCTAAAGCCTGCCTTGCCTTAAGGAGATATTACTTTTTTGCCACCGAGTAGGCAAAGGTTTTGCAAAGGAACGCAGAGGAAAATCTGGTTTAGGCCTGCATACGGTAGGTCAATCTTTCTACTTGGACCTTTAGTTTTTTTTAACCACCAAGTTCACAAAGGTTTAGCGGAGGAGCGCAAAGGGAAATCTGGTTCAGGTCTGCCTAGGGTAGGTAGGTCTTCCGACTTGGACCTTTGGCTTTTTTTTAACCACCAAGTTCACAAAGGTTTAGCGGAGGAGCGCAGAGGGAAATCTGGTTCAAATCTTTCTACTTGGACCTTTAGCTATTCTTTTAACCGCGAAGATCACAAAGGTTTTGCGGAGGAACGCAAAGGGAAATCTGGTTTAGACCTGCATACGGTAGGTAGGTCTTTCTACTTGGACCTTTAGCTTTTTTTTAACCACTAAGGTCACAAAGGTTT
>JBDNIP010000943.1:0-6465 GCA_041688245.1 Algoriphagus sp. | reverse complement strand
TGTATTAATGACCGGAAGACCTGCTGCCACATTGGTTTCGTAAAGAAATTTAACTCCTCGCTTTTTTGCCAGTTTTTTTAAGGATAAGTAATTCTCCATCGAACCGGAATTAGCTTTTTTATTTGGTGTCACAATGGCAACTTTCGCCTCTAATATTATAGCATACAACTCTGCCACATCCTGACTCGCTGTGCAATCCACAAATACTGAGTTAGAGAAGTTCATCTCTTCCATCTTTTCGATAAAGAGATTCAGATCTGTTTTATGATCTTTTTCGCTGAGTTGATGGGGATTTTTTAAATCAAACCCATCCTCATGAAAAGCCATAAACCTACTATTGGCCATGCCATGTATCAGGATATCCAGTTCATTATCGCCTCGCAATTTCTCCTGTTGGTTAGCAATCATCTTGATCAGTGCTTTTCCAATCAAGCCTGTACCAACTAGGAACACGTGAAGGACTTTATTCTCTGAGAGGAAGAACGCCTCATGCAATGCATTGAGGGCTTTTTGAAGATCAGCTTGAGGTATTACAGCAGAGATATTCAGTTCTGAACTCCCTTGCGCGATAGCAGCAACATTGATATTATTTCGTCCCAGCGCCCGAAACATTCTACCTGAAGCACCTGGATTATGCCTCATATTCTCTCCCACTACTGCGACAGTTGCCAATTCACTTAGAATAGTGACCTCATCCATTTCTCTGGATTTGATCTCATAGTAAAACTGCATCTCCACTGCATCCTTGGCAATAGTAGCTTCATGTGATTTGATTGCAAGACAAATACTATGCTCAGATGAAGCTTGTGAAATTAATAAAATGGAAACTTTGGCTTCAGCCAAAGCTTTAAAGACCCGACTACTGGCACCGGCAGAATCCATCAGCCCGGCACCTTGCACCGTGACCATCGAAATATTTGAGATTGAAGATATTCCCTTAATCAATGGGCCGCCACTGACATCACCATTAATCAATGTACCTGGATTACCAGGATCAAACGTGTTTTTAATATATATTGGAATTCTCCGCTTCATAGCTGGCTGCATGGTGGCTGGAAAAATCACCTTAGCACCGAAATGCGAAAGTTCCATAGCCTCATTATAACTCATCTGAGGAATGGTAAATGCGGTATAAACTAACTGTGGATCTGAAGTCAAAACTCCAGAAACATCAGTCCAAATCTCCAAATCGATAGCTTCCAAAGCGCCTGCAAAAATTGATGCCGTGTAATCAGAGCCTGACCTTCCGAGTGTAGTAGTCTCCCCTTTCGAAGTAGAAGCAATGAATCCAGTGATAACCTTAATACCATCATGGCTGGCAAAATAGGTTTTTATCTGCTCATTAGTGGTTTCAAAATCGACCTTAGCTTGGCCAAATCGATCATTGGTGCGGATAACCTCACGAGCATCTAGAAACTGAGTTTTCATTCCCTGTGCTTGCATAGATTCCGCAAGGATGAAGGCCGAAAGTCGCTCCCCGAAGCTAGCCACATAATCCAATGTACGAGGTGAATTTTCTTTGATCAAAAATATTCCGTGAAAGAGATCTTCAAGTTCCTTGAATCTAACTTTGACATAGGTCATGACTGTAGACTGAGTGTGAACTCCAATCAGCTGCCTGACTAAAGTCAAGTGCTTCTCCTCCAAGGTTTGAAGTGAATCTCTATAGGACTCATCCCCTTCTCTTGCAAGTTGGGCTATACGGAGCAGACTCTCCGTCACCCCACCAAATGCTGAAAAGACGACAGCAATTTCGTGATACTTCAATTTGTCTTGAAGAATTGAAAAGACTTGTTTGATGTTGTCGTGATTCGCTACGGATGAACCGCCGAACTTGATGATTTTCATATTGTCTGAGAATAAAATTTTTGTAATTAGTTAACCTTTCTGGCCTCGGGGGCAGATAATTGTAGCTCAATCCGTGATCGTGGTGATCATTTCGGTAGTCATAGAAAAAAAAATGCAAGCATGCTCTACCGAGTTTTGAAATTGGGTTTCGACGGAGGAAAGTTTCGCTGCAAATACCATGATTTAAAAATTGTCTAGACAATTTTACTGCCAAAATCTCAATTAGCCAAACAATTCATTGAGGTTCTTGAAAAAAAAGAGTGCTGTATTGAAAATAAATCAATGCATGAGAAATTCTAAGTATGACACTAACAAGTAAAGTTACCCTTCTTACTTCTGGAGTTTTAGATTGAAAGTCTTGTTTTATTAGACCTAAATTATTTCCCTTATGGAAAACCTAAAGATATTCATTCTTAGCGTTGTATTTCTAATTGTCAGCAGTTGCAGAGGTCTGAAGCGCATCAATGCACTTTCGCTACTAACTCTGGTAGCTCTTGGGAAGTGTCTTCCCTGATTGAACAAGGACTTGAGCTTGATCAATTTTACGGAGCAGTTCCAAGTTTAGACTTTTTAGGAGACAGAAAGCTTGCTGAATTTTCGGGCTACAACAATTTCTCTGGAGATTTCTCCCGGAAGTACTTGGGGTAAAACTTGACCCAAGAGCTTCAACAAAAAAAACCTACTCCGGCACAGGTAAGCAGGGGTTTATTTTTGCAATCAAAAATGGAAGTCAGCTTAAGGTGGATAAAAACAAACTCATTAATTCGATGGTGACAACGCGTTAATGAGTTTTGTGCCAAAAGAGGATTAACATATCTCCAAAATCTTCATTGGTTTTCCGCGAAATTGAATTTCTTCATTTTCCTTTTTACCAATTAGACTTTGACCAAGCGGCGAGTTTTCACTGAGAAGAAACACCTTTTGGTCCCCAATATTGATCTGTCCCAAACTAATGGAAATCAAGAATAAGTCATTGCCGATTTTCACAAGACTTCCTTCTTGAACAGTTGGAGATATTCCTTTGATAGATTGTAATCGACATAGCTCATCGAATTCAAATCTTGCTTGTTTAAGCTGCTTTTCCACGGTATTCAATCCCTGAGTCATGGTCTCTCTACCCGTCTCAAACTTGTCACCCGCACTGCTTTTATTATCTTCAAGGATCCCCAGATTGATCGCATTACGTTCCTCCCGGAACGTTTGCATCTTTTCTTTTACTTTCGAAATGGCAGTCTCGTATGTCTTCGCTTTCAATTCATTCATAAACTTAATTTTCGCAAGGCTCCTTGCGACGAGTATCAATAATGTAAACTATTTTCCAGCCTTGCGCAAATTTAACTAATTGGAAGGAATTGACTCCACAATGGCTAAAGTCCCCATTGACATAAAACTCATAGGGCGTCCAGGCAGTTGCCATAGGCCCATCAATTCTAATTTCATACTCCAAAATTCGCTCATCTAAATTGATGTCTACGGGAGTTTCACCTATTCGTTTCACAAAATCAGTAACTGACCCATTATTTACCTGAAATCCTGATTCCACAGGAGCTATGGTCTGCATAATGGCCTCCGCCGAGAATGAGTTGGTAATCGCCTCCATGTTTTTCGCTCGCATTCCTTCAAAGAGCTGCTCGATAATAGTCTGAACCTGTGCCTTATCAGACTGAGCTATTGAACAAAGGGGTAGAAAAAACAAAGCCAGGATTGCAATTAGTTGAATTTTAAACATCGAATTATCATTTAAACCTCTCCATATAATTTAAATATTGTATTCTGAAGTGATGCGGTGTTGACAGCGAAATGCATCGTTTCTGCAATATCCTTTGGAGCTACCCATTTCGTAAAATCTGCATCGGGCATTGATTCTCTATTAGTTGGTGTGTCAATAATACCGGGAACAAAAATATGCGATCGAATCGAAGTTTTTTTGGTTTCTTCCCCTAGAATTTCTACAAAATCAAAAATAAGTTTCTTGCTGAGAGAATAAGCCACTTTACCGACTGCACCATCCGCCTCCAACGCGGACATCGCTCCTACAAAAAGCAAGGTTCCTTTTTTTTGATTTTTCATGGTTGGGAGAAATCCCTTGACCAAGTGAAACGTACTAAAAAAATTTAATTTCAACTGTTGGTCCAAGTCGTTTTGAGATGTGTCCGTGATACCTCCCATAGCAAAACCCCCAACAATCATCGCCAAGGCATCCAGGTCCCCGTATTGCAAGTTGTATTCTCTAATAAATTCCGCAACTGCTTTTTCATCAGTTACATCCACTTCATAGATGTCATCTGCCTCTTCTACTTCTTGGTCTTCATTGGGCTGTATCAAGGCAATAATATGATAACCCTCACGCTTAAACTTTTCCACTACGGCTGTCCCAAGATTTCCAGCTGCTCCGGTCACAATTATATTTCTACTCATTTTTAATTAATATTTTTGTTCTATTCTTCCTCAAATTAGGCTTAATTTCTCAAAAAGGCATGAATCAACTTAAATCGATTATAAAGAATAAAGAAAATGTACGAAGGAGGAATTTCGTAATCAAGCTTGCCCTTCTTGTAGGATTAGAGTATTTGTATGAGGGAAATTCCTACTTACAACAGTACATTGCAGACTACGTTTTGATCCAAGCTATTCTTCGAGCTTTGATTTTCTTACTGAGCGCTAACCTGATTATTTCGCTTGGAAGGATAGCTGTTTTGAAATTTTATCTTCAAGAAACAGATGAACACAAGGTTCAGCCAAATTTCGTTGTTGGTATTGGTCGGATCAGTTCAATTCTGAATGTGAATATCCTACTGGTTTTCGTGATGCTGCTTTTCAATATCAAGCCTTTAGAATTCCTCACCAGTATAACCATCGTAGCTGCTGCAATTGCACTTTTGACAAAAGATTACATTACAAATATTGTTAATGGCTTAATTATAATGTTTTCCGAGCAGTTGGAAATCGGTGATAAAATTACCGTGGGAAAGAATACCGGATTTATTCGAGATATCACTTTGGTGAATCTTGTCTTAAAAGGAGAAACTGGAGAAATTATTTTAGTCCCAAACAACTTAATCTTTAGCTCTGAAGTAGTCAATTATTCTAAAAATAATTCTCACCAAGTGATTATCGATTCGGAAATACCATTCCATTCCAAAGTTCAACTTGAAGAATTAGAAAACTGCCTTTCGAAGGAATTGATCCCTTTTGAAGATCGCATTTTTGTGGATGGAGCTCAATTGAATGTATTAGAAAGAAAACCGGAAAGTCTGGTCGTTCGATTCCAGTTTCCCATCAAAACAGGAGAAAAGGAAATCGAGAAAAATGCTAAGAATGCTATTAATCAAGCCATAATCAACTGGTCACATGAAAGAAGAAAAGCTTAATTATTTTGACTTAGTCTATCAAGTCGTTCGCTTGATTCCAACAAGTAGGGTAACTAGCTATGGGACCATTGCACATTATCTTGGCTTGAAAAGTGGAGCTCGAATGGTTGGCTATGCCATGAATGCAGCCCATTCCATGTCAGATGTGCCAGCACATCGCGTAGTAAATCGGGTGGGTCTACTAACCGGGAAAAATCATTTTTCCACGCCTACTGAGATGCAAGAATTACTAGAGAATGAGGGCATAAAAGTCGTAAATGATCAGATTCACGATTTTGAAAAACACTTCTGGAATCCAGAAATCGAATTAGCACTCTGATTACTTTTTGCGAAGTAAAAACAATCCGATAAACATCAAGAGCCCATTCAGAATCAATACTTCGAAACCAAATTTGTATCCCCAAAGCCAAGCCTCCGAATTGGAACTGATGATGTAGGCCAAAATCGGAGATGCGACTGCGACGTATGGCACCCACTTATCATTGACTTGCCACTTGGTGAATAGTCCAAAAGAATACAATCCTAAAAGTGGCCCATAGGTAAAGCCAGCAATGATGAATACAGAATTGATGACACTTTGATCATTGATCCAATGAAACATTAAAATCACCAAAAACATCACAAAGGTGAATGAAAGATGGACTTTTTTACGAATACTTACTCGCCTTTCTACAGGATATTTTCGCTCTAATTCTAAGAAGTCAATACAGAAAGAAGTGGTCAGTGCAGTTAAGGTTGAATCGGCACTGGAATAGGCTGCTGCGGTGATTCCAAGTACAAAAACAATCCCTACAAAAGGTGAGAAATACTTCGTTGCGAGCAGTGGAAACAGTTCATCAGTTTTGGTAGGAAGCGAAATTCCATTAGTCTCCGCATAAAGATAAAGCATCACTCCAAGGGATAGAAAAAGTAAATTAACGAAAACCAAAATGATGGTAAACCAGAACATATTCTTCTGAGCCTCGCCGATATTCTTACAAGTCAAGTTTTTCTGCATCATATCCTGATCGAGCCCCGTCATCACGATGGTAATGAATGCTCCCGAGATAAATTGTTTGAAGAAATTCGTTCCTGATTTCCAGTCCCAGTTGAAGATTTTAGATCTGGGATCATCAGCAACTGCTGTGAAATAACCTTTAACTCCTTCAAAATTCAGCTCATTCCCGATCAGAATTATACAAACTACTACTGCTGCAAGCATAAAAAATGTCTGTAAAGTATCTGTCCAAACAACGGTTTTGATTCC
>JBDNIP010000942.1:0-4208 GCA_041688245.1 Algoriphagus sp. | reverse complement strand
CCAAATGCCCAAGACAATTCTAATCCACAAAATGGAGTGGTAGACACCAATATTCTAGGACTGAACTTCTCCGATGAATGGGGAGAAAAAGTGAAAATCTCAAGTAGCTATCTTTTCAGAAATCGTAAAAATGTCGGGATTGAGTCGCTCTACAGGGAATTTGTCACGAGCTCTCAGGAAGGTCAAACCTATATTGAAACTAGTCGAGAGACTCGAACCAACCAGGATCACCGATTTGATATGCGCTTGGAATATCAAATCAATGAGAAAAACAGAATCATTTTTAGACCAAGGTTCTCGGCAGCTTTTGATAAGGAGAACTCTGCATTTATCGGAGAAAGTGTAAATCTAGCGGGCCCTTTGAATCGAACTGAAAATACCCGGACGGCCAATAATAAGGATTACGACAGTTTCAATAGGCTATATTATGGACATAATTTTGACAAGGAAGGCCTAAGCTTATCCCTAAGACTGAGCACTGCAAACAGTTGGAATCGAGACAATGCTATTCGAAGCGCTGAAAATACCTTTTTCCAACCTACGGAGCGATTAGAAATCATCAATCAGCAAATCACCAGAAACCGAAATGGGACTTCTTGGGAAACTGGAATTTCCTATACCGAACCTGTCGGAAAAAATGGGCAATTGGAACTTGAATATGAAATCGGAAATCGAGTCAATGATTCAGATCAGTTGACTTTTGATATTCAAAGTGAAGACTTGGATAAGTTGGAATTAGATACTGCTTTGAGTAATTCCTTTGGAAGTAAATACCTGACCCAAGAGATAGAACTTGGGTATCAATACAAGCTGGAAAAATTACAGTTTCAGGTAGAGGGAGAATTCCAACATGCGAAATTAGATAATAGTCAAATTTTTCCTGCACCATTCGAATTAGCCCGAACTTTCAAAAGCTTCCTGCCAACAGTTCGGTTCGACTATCAATTTTCTGAGTTTACTAATATGGAAATCGACTACGATACGGATGTAGACGCACCATCAGTCCAGCAATTGCAGACAGCAATCGATAATTTGAACCCATTGCAACTACGCACTGGAAATCCAAATTTGAACCAGTCTTATTCTAACCGAATTCGACTACGATTAAGAAGTAGAAATCCGGAGACCGATCGATCTTGGTTTGTTTTTGCCCAATCTCGAATCGTCGCTAACACGATAGCCAATAGCTCATTTATCGCAGAAGAACCTACAGAACTTCCAGGCGGAATTATCTTAGAAAAAGGATCGCAACTTTTCCGACCAGTGAACCTAGATGGATTTCAGGACTTCAGATCTTGGGTGAGTTATGGAATGCCTTTGGGCTTTATCAAATCCAATATGAATGTATATGGTGGTTTGAGTTATAACAAGCGTCCGGGGCAAGTCAATGATCAATTGAGTTTCAATAATTCGAATCGAATCAGCACGGGTATTTCAATAAGTAGTAATATCAGCGATAAGATTGACTTCAATGTTTCCACTCGTTTTTCTTGGAATAATGTCAACAATACGCTGAATCCTGCGCTTGACAATAAGTTTTTTAATCAGCGTACGCGGTTGAACTTGAGCTGGATTATTTGGGAAGGTTTGATCTACCGACTAGACTTGAATCACCAAGTTAATTCTGGGCTTTCTGCAGGATTTGACAATAATTTTCTTTTGATGAATATGAGTGTAGGAAAGAAAATCTTCAAAAATCAGCGGGCTGAGATCTCCTTGAATGTCTATGACCTGTTGGGACAAAATGCCAATGTCCGAAGAGATGTGACTGATATCTACATCGAGGATACAGAAACCAATGTACTCAGTAGATATTTCATGCTGAGCTTCTCTTATAATCTAAGAAGATTCAGCAAAGGGATGGATATTGATGATTACAATGAAATGGTCGATTCAGATAGTGGAAACAAAAAATGATTGAGTGCCATTCCCCACTTGAAGGCACCCAATCCTGAAAATTAAGACTTAACTTTAAAAATAAGATAAAAAAATACGGTTGAGATTGATAATTTTTTTCCGAGAAAAATTTTTGAATAGCTCCATCATTTTTGAGAATAAATTAGAGCGATTCGACGAGATCCTCACAGACTTCTACGCATTCACTGCACGCTTGAGCACAAACTTGACAATGGTCGTGATCATACTTCTCACATTCTTCAGCGCAGTTTTTACAGGCAGAAATACATTCTTCCAGAATACCTTTCAGGTCGGGAGAATCAATTTTGCAAGCCACGATGCAATTTTTACAGGCTTGGATGCACATCTCGCAGTTTTTAACGCAAACTTCCATGCCAGTCATTTTCTTGCACTCAGTGGCACATCCGGTACAGGCTTCCAAGCAATCCATGCAGACATCAATACAAATTTTTTCTAGCTGACTAACTGTAACACTCATACTGGGATTGTTTAATTGAATTTTTTAAAATCCAAGAATGGAGCCAGCAATAATGGCTGACCGTATAGTGTTGAGAAAGAACATTATCTGATAGAATTAGGAATCCATACCAAATTTATAATTGCTAAAAGTGAGGAATGTCTAACTCAAGTTGAGAAAAAGCATGCTATGAGCGCTTGATAAACCTTGTAAAGCAATCATTACTATTTCAATTTTTGTCGTTTTTATTCAACAGGTATTACTCGTATTTGCAGCACAGATTCGACAAAAATGGATGTTTTATTTTCAAACTTCCAAAATCTATTTTGCCAGATTGATGATAATTTCTTTCGATATCTCTTTACAGAAATTGATTGGAATCAACGGACGCTTGCCATCAAGGACCCGAGAGGTTCGGGCAAAACCACCCCGATACTCCGGCGAATCAAGTATGGAATTAAAGGGCAATTGAACGAGACGCTTTACTTTTCTGCTGATCACCAGTGGTCTTACACGCATAATTTGGTGGAAACCGCGTCTATTTTTTATGAGAACAGCGGTCGATTCTTGTTCATCAACGAAGTGCATAAATACCCAAATTGGTCTTGTGAACTCAAAAATATTTACGATTCATTTCCAGATTTGAAAGTGGTATTTTCATCGTCTTCAGCTTTGGATACTTACCTAGGGGAATCCGATTTGAGTCGCCGAGTGATCACCTATGAATTGCCGGGAATGTCATTTCGTGAATAGTTGAATTTGACTAAAAGCAGGATTTTCTCCTTTCTCGCTGAGCGATATTCAAAGTTCTCATTTAGAAATCACCCGCGAAATCGTATCACTACTACAACCACTTCCAGCATTCAAGGAGTATGCAAAGCACGGATATCTGCCCATCATCATAGAGTCGAACCCAGAGACAATTCAAGTTTTCCTCCAACAAATCATCAATACAGCAGTAGATTCGAATTTGGCATTTATTGCAGATTATAATGCCGGTACGGTCTAAAAAATCAAGAAACTGCTTGGCGTGTTGGCTAAGTCTGTCCCTTTCAAACCCAATGTATCCTCGATCGCACGCAAAATAGGAGCCAGTCGCGATTCGGTCTACGAATGGCTCAGACAATTGCAAAAGGCGAGATTACTCAATTTCTTGATTGCTGGAGGCAAGGGAATTTCATTGCTGCAAAAGCCAGACAAGGTTTACATGGAAAGCACCAATCTCTCCCATGCGCAGAAGGCAAGCCCAGCAATCGGTTCGATTAGAGAGACATTCTTTCTTAACCAGCTCATAGAACAAACAACCCTCCAAGGATTTGAAATCCTTGGAGGATTGTTTTATGACCGATCTGCCTACGTGAGTCTCACTGTCGATGTGAGTGTCTTCACTCACATTTCTTTTTATCAGGCCAGTCAGCGAAGACACTAGCTATAGCGACAGAAAAGTCAGGACTGTGGACAAATCACGGAGGCAAACAAGGCAATATCAAAAGAGTACAATCGCTCAGCGTCTTCTTGGTGCTCTTTCCAGTTAAAATTATTTCTACTTTTAGACCCTGAAAAATCAGCATTTAATCAGGGGTAATTGATTGAATATCAATTAATCTTATACTAAGACATCATTCACGCCAAGACAGAAATTGACAATAGCTCAAGGACTATCTGATAAAAAAAATTTGGCAAAACACTATATATAATTGATAATCTGCTGGATGATTTATTTGGTCACGTAAAATCTTACGGTCGAGCTTTTGATGTTTATACTTCCAATAATCAACCCATGGCCTATCATTATGCCGTAAATTTGATGCGATGTCAAAAAGATCATACCACT
>JBDNIP010000941.1:0-3272 GCA_041688245.1 Algoriphagus sp. | reverse complement strand
AGCTCCGACTAGTGGAACATATTCCAATGATTCAAAGGTGATTACCGGTACTGAGGGAAAATTATTAGGGGGACTGATACAGGCAAAAGCGCTGGCCGCTAAAAAGATAATTACTAAATAACTTTTGAAACGCATAGGGCGAAAGTAAATTTAAACTCAATTTAACATCAATTTTACTTCAATTGATTAAAAATATAAAACGATGCAGTATTTTAAAAGTTTTTCGGAAAGGTTAAAGAGTTTAACTGAGGATAATTTTGAAGAACTTGCCCTTTCACTTTTTCACTATCAGGCAAGCCATAATCCTATCTATGCAGCTTATCTCGGCGCACGAAAAATTATTCCTGAATTGATTCAATCATTTGCTCAGATTCCATTTCTCCCAATACAGTTTTTTAAGGATTTTGATGTCATAAGTGCAAAATCTTCAAATTATGAAGGATTTTTCTCTTCTAGTGGCACTACGGGGATGATTACTAGTACGCATTTCTTTTGGTCAGAATCCTGGTATCGTGCACATGCCAAGCGATTGTTTGAATCCGAATACGGACCGATCACTAACTATCATGTGCTTGCTTTGCTTCCTGCTTACTTGGAGCGAAAGGGGAGCAGTCTAGTCAGTATGGCGGACTATTTCATTGAAGAATCTGGTTCTGAATATTCAGGATTTTACCTCTATAATCAGACTGAATTGGTACAGCAAATCAATTTTCTCAAGGAAAGTGACAAGAAGATTCTTTTGCTTGGAGTCACTTTTGCCTTACTGGACTTATCGGAGTCCGGGTTGGAAATTTTACCTAATCAAAATCTTATCGTGATGGAAACCGGGGGGATGAAGGGGAGAAGAAAGGAGATGATCCGCGAAGAAGTCCATGATCGGCTGAGAAGTTACTTTAATACCGCAGTCATCCACTCGGAATATGGTATGACAGAATTGATGTCTCAAGCCTACTCAAAAGGTGCAGGGAAATACACCTTACCGGCTACTATGCGCGTTATTCTTCGAGATCCAAATGATCCCCTTTCTTTCAGTGCCCGATCTCAAGGCGGCATCAACTGCATCGACTTGGGCAATTTCCACTCCTGTGCCTTTATTGAAACACAAGATTTGGGGAGAATCGATACCGATGGGAATTTGGAAGTTTTGGGAAGATTTGACAATAGCGAAATTAGAGGCTGCAACTTAATGGTTCAGTAATTGCTATGTTAAGATTTATTGGACATATTTGAAGAGATAAACAACTCATCATGAAAAAATTAGCCACAGCAGCATTATTGATCGGAATTTTAGCTTTGGGCGCATGTGCTTCAAGTAAGCCTTGTCCTGCATACGCGAAAGCTTCAGTTGCTCTGAAAGCCAATACTTAAAAAATATGCTGACCTAATAGTCAGCATATTTTTTTATGTCTTCAAGACCAATTACTTGCTCACCTAAGATTACGAGTCGCTCTACCACATTTCGTAGCTCACGAATATTTCCCGTCCAAGGGAATTCTTGAAGTTTACTTATAGCTGACTTGCTCATTTCTTTTTTAGTATAGCCACTTTCCTGAGCGATATCCTCCAAAAACTTATTTACTAACAACGGAATATCTTCTCTTCGGTCTTTTAACGAGGGCACCTGAATCAAGATCACACTTAATCGGTGATACAAATCTTCTCGGAATCGATTTTCCTTAATCTCTTTTTTGAGATCTTTATTAGTAGCGGCGAGCACACGGACATCCACTTTGATATCTTTATCGCTTCCGACTCGATTGATCAGATTCTCCTGAAGGGCTCGCAAAACTTTGGACTGTGCCGAAAGCGACATGTCACCGATCTCATCTAGGAATAACGTTCCACCTTGAGCTTGCTCAAATTTACCTTGGCGCTGTTTATAAGCTGAGGTAAATGCACCTTTCTCATGTCCAAAAAGTTCGCTTTCAATCAACTCAGATGGTATTGCAGCACAGTTTACGGCCACAAATGGTTCTGCCATACGATGACTTTTCTGATGAATCCAATGTGCTACGAGTTCTTTTCCAGTTCCATTTGGACCAGTGATCAATACTCTAGCATCAGTAGGAGCGACTTTCTCAATAGTCTCCTTGACATGCTGAATGGGTTTTGAGTCACCCACCATGTCAAACTTTTTCGAAAGTTTTTTCTTTAGCACCTTGGTCTCTTGTACCAGTTCTTTTTTATTCAATGCATTTCTAACTGTCAGCAAAAGCCGATTCAGATCAGGAGGTTTTGGAATAAAATCAAAGGCTCCTTTCTTAGTAGCCTCAACAGCGGTCTCAATACTGCCATGGGCTGAAATCATGATAAACTGCGGTGGCCTATCCAAGGCTTTTGCCTGCTCGAGTACTTCAATACCATCCATTTTTGGCATTTTGATGTCACAGAGTACCAAGTCAAAATCCTCTTCTTTGATTTTGGCTAGGCCTTCTTCGCCATCTTTGGCTTCTGAAATAATAAATTTTTCGTACTCTAAAATCTCACGAAGAGTATCTCTGATGACTTTCTCGTCATCGATAATCAGAATCTTGGACATGTGGTCAATATAAGGTAAAAAAGTGCAAGTCTGTAAGCCGGGTTCTGTTTCCTCAAGAGGATTCTTGCCATTTATCTAGTCCCGACTTCACAATCGGGATCCATCGATCTACCCGCCTCGGAATCGCCATCCAACCAAAATCGGAGACGAATCGCACGAGCAGCGCTTTGCCCGAGGCCTATTTGATCTTTCAACCCATAAGGTTTACCATGCCCCAACTGTCACCAGCTGAGCGGTGGGCTCTTACCCCACCTTTTCACCCTTTCCCCGCTCCTTACTCTAGGCTTGCCCTAAGCTCGTCAAAAGGTGGTTTATTTTCTGTGGCACTTGCTGTATCACTACCGTCACCAGTAGCAACCCTTCCCGTTAGGAAGTATGGCGCTCTATGTTGCCCGGACTTTCCTCTCTCTCGATAGCTATCGGGACAGCGACAAGACGACTTGCACCAAACAAATTACGGTAATTTCTTTCATTCGTTTTTTGGAAAGAAGGAGACATTGAGGAAATTGTTTTTTTATTTACCTTTTATTTAATTGGATTAATTATTAATAAGAAATAGATTTGGGCTATCAATAATCAATCTAAATAAAATATGTTTTCAATTTTAGTCATTTCAGCAGTTTTAGTTCTTGCTGATCCCAATACCCCCTCAGTCAGTCACAACTTATCAGAATTTAGGGAAAACATCGTTTCTGTTTCCGGTATAGTAAAGACAAAGGAAGGCGAGCCTGTT
>JBDNIP010000940.1:0-2754 GCA_041688245.1 Algoriphagus sp. | reverse complement strand
TCCTCAATACTTTCATAGAGATTTTCCGGCTGGATCACTGGCTTACTTCCGATACTACTAAACCGCTCAGTCACCATTCTAAGTTTTACCACATCCTTATCCATTTCTTGGATAATCTCGCGGTTTTCCTCCCAGACTGGAGAATTTCGTAGGTAATCAATCCATGCCATCAAAGAAGCGATTGGAGTCCCCAATTGATGCGCCGTCTCTTTGGTCAATCCTGCCCAAACACGATTTTGCTCCGCAATTTTGCTTTGATTAAAAAGTGTGTAAGCTAAAACTCCAAAAAGAATAATGACTGCTAACTGAACGTATGGATAGTATTTCAGATTGAGAAGAAGCTCAGAATTCCTGTAGAAGACTTGGATACCTGCCTCTTCGAGTAAAATCGGTTCGTACTCTTCTCGCATCTCGAGTAGTTCGGACTCCAAAGTCCGAATCGAATCTAATCCATCGGCATTTTTCTTGAAGCGTATATTCCTAAATTCAATCGGATCTCCCTCCGGATCGACCATTATGATTGGAATAGAATAATTTTGCTGAATTATTTCCTGATTGATAAAAGTCAGATTTTCAGCATTACTTGCTGCATATTCCAGCGCAGCTGAGAGTAGCTCAATCTGCCTGCGCTCGCGCTCTTTAAGCTCATTCACCAGTCGGTTAGTGTACCAAATCGAACCAGAACCAATGACTATTGAAACCAAAATAACAATCCACTTGACTTGTTTCTTGTTGCTGTAAAGATCGACTGAGGTAAGGTCTTGAAATCGGTTTTTCATCGGTTCTAGTGAGACTTCAATAGTAACTTCCTATCGATAAATTTAGTATAAAACCTAGCCAGTTTTAAAAGTTAGACATAAAGCCTTCAGCACTAAATTTAGCCTTAAATTTTTGGAAGAAAAATCTAATTAATCTTAGCTTTTGAGTTTAGTTATTTGTCTTGATCCACTTCCAAAGGGTCTTATAGGTAGGCTTTGTACCATGCATCAGAATTCCGATTCTGTAGATTTTTCCCGCCAGCCATGTTGTGCTAATGAATCCTATTATCAACAAGCCCATTGACAATGCCAATTCTAAACCAGGCACGCCATAACTCACCCTACCCATCATTGCAATAGGTGAGGTAAGCGGAATGATAGAAAGCCAGAAGGAGGTAGTACTATTTGGATCATTAAGCACAAAGACAAAAAGGCCTAAGTAAGCTACAATCAGAGGGATTGTTACCGGTAGCATAAACTGCTGTGCGTCTGAAGGAGCATCGACTGCTGATCCGATACCGGCAAAAAGCGCTCCATACATTAAATATCCACCCAAGAAATAAAATATAAAACAGAGTACCAGCTCGGTCACATTAATTCCTGAAATCATTTGGAGAATATCTCCCAATTGAGTGTTTGGCAGTGACTGACCCAAGTCTGTACTAGCCATTTCCATCGCTTGCTGCTGCGGCATCTGCATGCCCAAGAATCCAGTCACCACTGTAGTTAATATGCCGATCAGTACAATCCAAATAATTAATTGAGTTAGCCCGACAGCGGCAATCCCCAAAATTTTACCCATCATCAATTGAAAAGGCTTCAGTGAGGATACCAAAATTTCCACAATACGGCTTGACTTCTCCTCAATGACGCCTTGCATAATCTGATTCCCATAAATGAAAATAAACATATAAATCAGAATCCCCGCCAAGAATCCTATCGCGTAATTGACCGTAGCATCGCTTACTGTTTCGGCCCCTTGATCATCAAGCGTAATGGACTTGATCGCAACTTTGGTACGGACATCATTGATTATCTTCGGATCAATTCCACTTTCGAATAGCCGCTGTTCTTCGATTTTCTTTTTGAGATTATTCTCCAAATAACTGATCAGATTCATATTTGGATTCTCCTCCCCATAATAGGTAATCCCCGCCGGAGATTTCAGATCCATCTTTGGGATCAGTAGAAACCCATAGCGTTCTCCATTTTGTACTAATACTTTTGCTTCTTCTACTGTAGTGTTTGAGAATGAAAAGGCATATTGCTCTGAGCTTTCTAAGAAAAAAAGCTTGTTTTCATCAATGACTTCAATAATCCGCAACGATTGATTTTCTTTCTCTTGTAAAGCTATCCAAACAAAGATTCCCATGATGGCGGGGAAAATGAGTGGAGTCAGTAAAGTGACTAATAAAAATGATTTTTTCTTTACACGAGATACGTATTCTCGCTGGATAACAAGCCAGATTTTATCCATTTTCTGATGCTTTTACTTGATGAATAAAAATCTCTTCCATACTCGGGACTACTTCTTGAAACTTAATGGTTTCTCCATATTCCATGAGTTCATGAAGCAGTTGATTTGGAGTCTTACCACTTAGTGGAAGTGTAAAATGCATTATTGAATCTTCCTGCTTGGCAGCCCACTCGGTAGGAATCGGCCGAATCAAATGATCTAAAGAGATGGAATAAACATCAGGACGGTAGCTTAGTTTGATCTGTTTAATAGTTCCGTCCAGAATCTTTTCAGACCGGTTGATCATGGCTACTTGGTCGCACAAAAGCTCTACAGATTCCATACGATGGGTGGATAGGATCACTGTTGTCCCTCTTGATTTTAGTTCCAAAATCTCATTTTTGATTATTTCCGCATTGACCGGATCAAATCCAGAGAATGGCTCATCTAAGATTAGTAGTGGTGGATTATGAATTACGGTGGAAATGAATTGAATCTTCTGAGCCATCCCTTTGGACAGGTCTTCGATTTTTTTTTCTT
>JBDNIP010000939.1:0-1239 GCA_041688245.1 Algoriphagus sp. | reverse complement strand
GTCTATTTGTTTCAGAAAAGGCTTACTTTCCGCCAAATATATTTTTACTATGAAATTTCTAAGCATCACAGTTGCTCTGATCTTTATTCAGACTATCACCTTTGCGCAGCAAAATCCCTCCACTCGGGAGATGGATCGAATCAATTGGATGGAATTTGCTGATTTCGTTCCTGAGAAAATCAATACGGTCCTCCTGCCAACAGGAACGCTTGAGCCGCACGGCGTAATCAACAATGGTGCCGATAATACCGCTCCAACTGCCATGGCAAAGGCCATTGCCACCGAACTTAATGCGATGATTGCTCCAACTTTGAATTATGGTATCACCGGAAGTATGGCGGCTTTCCCAGGAGCTTTTCAGATTACCGAGGAAGCTTACGCACCATTTATTAGAGATATACTGAAGGGCCTTGCAAAAAATGGTTTCAAAAATATTATCATTCTAAATGGTCATGGAGGGGGACAAACTGCCGTCCTGCAAAAAATAGCGGGCGAAATTGCCAATGAGCTAGGCATTCGTACTCTGGTAATCAATTGGTGGTCTTACGCGTCGGATGTAACGATGGAGGTTTTCAAAGAAGACGGTGGACATGCCGGCCTGAATGAGACCGCGTACATTCAGGCGATTGATCCGACTTTGGTACACAAGGAAAAATACAATGCTGATCTAGCCACCGCCTATCCTAAGACCGGAACTTGGTCAGCCGTACCTTTCCCTTCCTCTATTGGTTTGTATCAAGAAGGACAGGGCTATCCAAATTTCAATGAAGCTCAAGCCAAGGAATATTTCCAAAAGGTGAATGCAAAAGTGGCCGGACTGATAAAAGAGACAATTCGGAAATGGGATTTAGCGGGGCTTTAGATTTATAAATTACGATTTGCGATTTACGAGATCTTGAGAACCTCTCCCATTATTTATAAAATTTACTGCTTCGATGGCTTTTCTATCCAACCAAAACTTTCAGAACAAAGATTTCAACAAAGAGCCATTGGAGAAGGGCGAGTTCGAAGGTTGCCAGTTCAGCCAGTGCAATTTCTCTAGGCTGGATTTAAGTGGTTTTAGCTTCGAAAACTGCTCGTTTATCAGTTGTGATCTCAGTAATGTGAAGGTATTCAAAGTAGGTTTTCAGCAAGTCGCTTTCAAGGATTGTAAGATTCTGGGTGTTCATTTTCATACCTGCAATCCATTTTTATTGGAATTTAGCTTCGAAAAGTGCCAACTTGATTATTGCAGCTTTT
>JBDNIP010000938.1:0-1773 GCA_041688245.1 Algoriphagus sp. | reverse complement strand
TTTATCGAGGAAGTCATTGGAGGAATTGTCCTCGGCTTGATTATGGGTTGGATTGCATTCAGATTAATGAAAGTCATCGATAATTTCGAAACAGAGGTGATGATTACACTGGCCTTGGTAATGGGCGTATCAGCTCTAGCTCACTATCTACATGTTTCTGGGCCACTCGCTGTCGTAGTCGCGGGAATTTTCATTGGAAATAAAGCTCCAGAAATTGCTTGGTCAGAAAACACAAATAACTACGTCGACAAGTTCTGGGAATTGATCGATGTATTACTAAATGCGCTCCTTTTCGTGTTGATCGGGCTGGAACTTTTGATCATTTCATTGAATCCCAAATACTTAATTTTTGGCTTACTAGCGATCCCAGTGGCACTTCTCGCCAGGTTCTTAGCACTTTCCGGTCCTGTTGAACTATTTAAAAAGAAGCTGGAGTTTATCCCAAAGACAAATTTGATCATGACTTGGGGAGGAATCCGAGGCGGAATTTCCATTGCATTGGCGCTTTCGCTCGAACCTCAGATGGAGCGCGAACTTTTCCTGACGGTTACTTACGTGATTGTGGTCTTCTCCATTATCGCTCAAGGATTGACTATAGGGCCGCTGGTAAAAAGAGTGCTGAAAAAGACGAACTATTCGGAGTAGGAGTTTAGTCAAAAGGAACGTATCCCATAACCTCTAGTCGATCAGGACTTGTTTCGCTAGTTGAGTAAATCATAATTTCTTTTATGAAATAACCTTTGTTTTCAATATTGTAAGTCACTTTAAAACTATCTTTCTCATAGGGCTTTAGAAAACCATCATTCCAAGAAGGAATGGTACACCCACAGGAAGTCTTTATATCGTAAATTTTTAGTTCTTTCTTACCAAGATTCTCATAGACAAAATAAAAATCAGCATCCTCTTGATTTCTTAGTGTATCAAAATCATGTTTTGCTTGAGTGAAAGAAATTTTAGGGACATAAAACCCCTTAATTTTTTTCTTAATCAAAACAGATGCCCAGACAGAAACACTAACTACCAAAACTAGAATTACGAAGCGTTTCATTTTCGCCAAGTTTTCATAATTTGAGAAATATCGAATCGTAATACTAATTCGTGGTCATAATCCGTCGCATACAGAATCCCATTTTTTTCATCAATATCGATACTCGTGAGATCATGACTTATGGTCAAATAAGCCTTAGGCTTTCCCTCCCAATCGTACACTCGGATAAAGCTTTCATTTTATTTATTAATTTTTAAGTTGACATTCTTATCTGCCTCTACAGAAAAAATAAAATTTTCGCTAGCTGCAACTGTGTTGTAACCATCAACTCTGCCAATAAAAACTCCTTAGTTGGATCAATTTCTAAGGCATCATAATAATTATTCTTCCAATTTTCGCCATCAACAATAGATTTTATGACCTTCAAATTTTCATCAAAAATATCGATCCGGTTAAACATATACATTGCTTGAACAAATTTGTTCATTGTCGGATGCTTGTCGAATCTACCACCGTATAAACTATTCATAGTTTCTCCCGGCAAATTTCTTGTGTTTCTTATTGTCGGGAATAAAGTTGATTTTGAAATTTCCTTTGTATTTAAATCATAAGATTTTAATCTCACACGATTTTGCTCATAAATCCAACCTCCTGCATAAATTCTATTATTACTGCCCATAAACAGTTGATAGTAAGGAAATACTTTCATGTTAATTCTCAACTTTCTATCCACTATGGGGTAAGCAGACCCAGAATTGAGGGTTTTGGTAAGATTCGTCAAAGAA
>JBDNIP010000937.1:0-3042 GCA_041688245.1 Algoriphagus sp. | reverse complement strand
CCGCCCAATTGCACCAACTCAACTTCAATACTATCAATCAATGCCAAGGTCACATTCATGGCAGCAGTGAGCACAGTGAGTTTGAAATTTCTGGGAATCGCTTGCGCAAAAGCAACCACCGTAGTTCCGGATCCGATTAAAATCGCTTCATTTTCTTCCAAATATGCTAAGGCTTTTTGGGCTATTCGAGTTTTTTCAGCGACTTGTTCCAGCTTTTTGAGCTGAACTGATCGATCAGATACATAAGGCGAAACCGGAGTAGCCGAGCCATGAGATCGGTAAAGCAAGCCTTTGTCTTCCAAGATTTTCAAATCTTTCCGGATCGTCACCATGGTCACCTCTATGTTTTTGGCCAGTTCAGAAACAGATATAAATCCCGCTCGATCCAATTCGTCTAAAATGTATTTGTGTCGCTCAGCAATAGTCATTTTAATTTCTTTTGTTAATTAAAACTACTCAAAAAGAAACTGAATTAAAAAAAATAGATCTCATTCTCTTTCTTTTGCTTTCTTTTCATTTCCTTTTATTTACTTTCGTACAAGAAATAAAAATTATGAACAGAGAAGAAAACTTAAACCAACTCATTGATGAAACGAAGACTTGGGATATTGCCGTCATCGGAGGAGGTTCTTCTGGCTTAGGCGTGGCACTTGATGCGATTTCCAGAGGGATGTCAGTTTTACTTCTGGAGAAAGCAGATTTTGCCAAAGGCACTTCCAGCCGAAGCACCAAATTAGTCCACGGAGGAGTTCGGTATTTAGCACAAGGAAATGTCGGCCTTGTACTTGAGGCATTGAAGGAGCGGGGAAGGCTCTTGAAAAATGCTGCTCATCTAGCCCATGACCAGCCTTTTATTATCCCAATTTATACATGGTTTGATCGAATTCAGTACACGGTTGGCTTGAAAATGTATGATTGGATGGCAGGTCGGCTACGGCTCGGAAAATCAAAGTGGATCTCCAAAGAAGAAACCATCACCCGAATGCCTGCAATTCTCCAAAAAGAATTGATGGGTGGCGTAGTATATCATGACGGACAATTTGACGATGCCCGATTGGCTGTGGCCATTGCTCAAACTGCCGATCAAGCTGGCGCTTGTGTTCTGAACTATACCAAAGTAGCGGACCTGATTAAAGACGGATCAGGAAAAATTACCGGCTTGAAAGTTCAAGATGAAATCGGTAAGAGAAACTATACCATAAAAGCCAAAATGGTGGTCAATGCCACTGGAGTTTTCGCAGACAAAATCCTACAAATGGATAATCCAGCAGCTCCAAAGATGATCCTGCCGAGTCAGGGAATTCACTTAGTCTTAGACTTGGACTTTTTAGGTGGTCAAGACGCACTTATGATTCCTAAGACCCGAGATGGTCGAGTTCTATTTGCAGTGCCATGGTATGGTAAACTTGTGGTGGGAACAACCGATACGATCCGCGAAAAGCCAAAGCTTGAACCCGAAGCTTTACAAAAAGAAATTGATTTTGTACTGGAAACAGCCTCAGGTTACTTGATACGAAAACCGACTCGAGCAGATGTGAAAGCAGTTTATGCAGGTTTAAGACCTTTGGCCAGACCGAAAGAAGGGAGTACCAAAACCAAGGAAATCTCACGCTCCCACAAGATCATTCTTTCCAAAAGTGGCCTGGTGACGCTGACCGGTGGAAAGTGGACCACCTTCCGAAAAATGGGTGAGGACACGGTGGATTATTTTGAGCAAGTGACCGGAGAGAAACCCAAAGAATCGACTTCCGCCGAAATGAGTATCCAGGGAAATACCAGCCAGCTAGAGGCGGGACATTGGGGAATCTATGGAACCGAGGCAAAATCAATCAAAATGCTAGCCGAAGAGCATCCTGAATGGAATGAAAAAATTCACCCAGACTTTCCTAATATCTTAGCCGAAGTCATCTGGGCAGTGCGGAATGAAATGGCAGTAAAACTCGAAGATATACTTTCTAGAAGAGTCAGAATTCTGATTTTGGATGCACAGGCCGCTATTGATGCGGCACCGAAAGTCGCTAAACTGATGGCTGCTGAAATGGGAGAGGATACAGATTGGGTAGAAAGTGAACTGAATGATTTTCTAAAAACGGCCTCGAAATATTTGATTCAATAAAGGATGGTGGACTGATTACTAGGTAATTATCAAGAGGAGATTAGAGACTGGAAATTGGAGAATCGAGAATTCACCTATTCCCAGCATCATAATTTCGAAAAAGATCGATTTTTTTTATTGGCTAAATAAAATACTGCTAAAAGCCTGTTAAGTTGGCTGTTGTCCGTCAATTGAGAACTGATACTAGTTGGATCTAATTGGACAAGTCTGAATAATCGTGAATAATCGAGTATCTTTTTGACAAATTAATCTTGTGACCCAATGACCCAACCAAAACCTTATATACTTTCGCTTGACCAAGGAACGACAAGTTCTCGTGCGATCGTTTTTGATAAAAAAGGAAAAATCATTTCCAGCGCTCAAAAAGAATTCAAACAGTATTTCCCAAAGCAAGGCTGGGTGGAACATGATCCTGAAGAAATCTGGTCTTCCCAATCTTCAGTCATGATCGTGGCATTGGTAAATAAAGGTATTCGGGCAGATCAGATCGCAGCAATTGGCATCACTAATCAACGCGAGACAACCATTGTCTGGGATCGGAAAACAGGCGAAACACTTTACAATGCACTAGTCTGGCAGGATCGGCGGACAGCTGCTTTTTGCGATAGCTTAAAAGAAAAAGGTCATGCAGAACTCATCGCTTCCAAGACGGGATTGATCATTGACTCCTATTTTTCTGCTACAAAAATCCGATGGATTCTTGAAAATATCGAAGGTGCTCGAGCGCGGGCTGAAGCTGGAGAATTGGCTTTTGGGACAGTGGATAGCTGGTTGGTTTGGAAACTCACTGCTGGGGAAAACCACCTCACAGATATCACAAATGCCAGCAGAACTATGCTTTTCAACATTCATACTCAAGAATGGGATCAGGAATTATTGAATCTTTTTGGTATCCCAGCATCAATGCTTCCAGAAGTTAAGACCTG
>JBDNIP010000936.1:0-6149 GCA_041688245.1 Algoriphagus sp. | reverse complement strand
GATTTGAAAATTTGATGACTAAGGATGACAAATTTTATATTTATCCTTCAGCCAAACGGACAAATGTTGGAAAGCCATGGATTAGGAAAGTCATTGAGCCTGTGCCCGGACATAAAAAAACTGATTCAAACAAATGGCCAGCTCAAGAAAAGGCAGATAAAATAGAAACGCAAATTGAATCGTACAAAACCATCAACTTAGCTTACGAAAAGCTGCGAAACCAAGCCCCACATTTTATAAATAAAACCAAGCCAGAGCAGGAGAAGTTGCTGGCTATGCTTTCAGATTTGGGAAGTAAATACTTCCAAATCGAATTAACCGATAAGCCAAATGTGAATCGTCCCGTTCATCCTTTCGCGCCTTATTTGAAATTGGAATCAAATGGTGAAGTGTATTACAAGCTCCTAGAAGACTTGACAGCTGAGGAAAAAAGACAATTGCCTCCGCCTCCGCCACCTGCAAATACTAAGAAGCAAGTATTAGCTTAAAAAAACATATTTCTTCAATACGAACCCATCCGTAATGAAAGAAGAAATAATTCATACAAATCTGCAGAAGTTCGTGAAGCGATGTACACACTACATAATGAGCTTCAAGACAAGTTCCTTGATATGGCGTGAGGGTAGGCGACAAGTGAAAATGGTTAATTTCTCTTATATCCTTTTGGAAGAAAATGGCTCGATGGTATTCAAAGCTTCTGACGAGATTAGCCCCGAATAAGATTAATGGCAGGGGGCTAGAAATAGTTTGTTCATCATGAAAATGACTGATTCAGAAAGACTTCTGGCTCAGTCATTTTTGTTTCTGGAAGGATTTCACTCAAAGCTTTTGGCCAAGTATCCGCCCAATCTTGAATGGAATTTTCAGTGGGAAATCCTCCTTCAATCAATTTCTCCAATTTGGAAAAATCAAAATCCTCCGAACAAATACCCGCTCCGGAATGCACCGTATCGATTGCATTACAAGCTTGCTCATATTGACCTTGGACTGGGATCACCATGACTGGCTTGCCCAGATACATGGCTTCGCAAATAGATTCAAAACCTGCGGTACTGACTAGTCCTTTGCAAGCGGCCATATCTCGAAGGAAGTTCTGGTCGTGAACTTGATGAAAGCTTAGGTTAGTTAATGGATTCTCTGTTTCTGCAGCATTCTTTTTATCCCAGTAGGCACGAATTTTTAGGGTCGGGTTGGCTCTTGCAAAAGAAATTACCTCTTTCCCATAGCCAGAATTAACCATATAGGCTAAGAAAAAGTCTCCTTGAGTTGGTCTGAGACTTTTCACGGCTTCTCGTAGTAGGGGAGGCACGACTGTGATTTCATCTGTTGAGGCTAATTCGTAAAATGATAGCGCAAGTTTTTGAGATGCACCGATCGCAGTCAGTCGAGTATTAAATTTGAAGCAGAATTTCTCCAATCCTTTGGAAGGAGCAAATTTGAAAGTCGGATGAAAAATCAAATACTGATGTCCGATCACCCAATAAGTAGCTTTCGGTCGAAAAAATCCATTGTAAAGCCCACCTAGCAAATCGTAAAAATTCAGGATCACATCAGGTTTTGTTTCTTGAACCAAACGATGAATTTGAATCAGACTTCTTCTGAAAACACCGATTTTCTTGGCATTGGCTAGGATCGTCTTTCCCAAAAGGATTTTCTTTTCATCCCGATCCGCTTCGAAATTTGGACTGTTCACTAGCAGAATCGGTACATTGATTTGACACGTAAAAAATTCTGGAACGGCTCTTCGCTTACTTTTTCCCAAAACGACCCCGACCAAAGCGTGACCTTGCTGATTCAATAGCTTTGAAAAAGCGATGGCCTGAGTCATGTGGCCACGGCCTTCGCCCTGCACAATGAATAAGAATTTCATAATTATCGGATTTCTGGAGGATTCAATTCGTCCTTGCTGGGTTCAAAAGAGACTTCCCGAAGCAAATAATTCTCAGGCAATGAAGGTCCTTGGAGATAAGGTTCTATTTTGGAACTGTTATTTTGCCTAAAAGTTACTTCGTTGTAATAAATCAATTGCCAATTTCCCTCGTGATCTTCAGCCAATGCACTCAGGGTCTCTATCCAATCGCCTGAATTAAGATATTCGATCCCATTGATGGTACGGTTTTCAGCTTTGTGAATGTGTCCACAGATGATCCCGTCACAGTTTTTGGATTTCGCCATTTTTGCTAGCTCTTCCTCATACTGATCAACGTAGGCTACTGCGGATTTGACTTTATTTTTCACATACTGCGAAAGGGAAAAATAGGGTAATCCACGTCGATATCGGTAATGATTTAAAATCCGATTGAGCCAAAGCAGGAAGGTATAACCAATATCTCCTAGGTAAGCAATCCAGCGAAGATTCGTAGTGATGCTGTCAAAGACATCCCCGTGTGTGACAAAGTATTTTTTCCCGTTACTCTCGTAAATCAGATCCTTCTGGATAGATAAATTTCCGATTTGCAAGGGTAAGATTTGATCTAGAAAGTCGTCGTGATTGCCACGTAGGTAGAAGACCTTGGTGTTAGTATGTTCGATCATCTTTAAGATCCTGTTGAAAAAGCGGGTATGTTTCCGTTTCCAAGAACCTGATTTTTTGAGCTGCCAGCCGTCGATTATATCCCCATTGAGAATGAGGTTTTCACAGGTGAATTGTTTCAGAAATCGGGCGACCTCCTTGGCTTTTGAACCTTTAGTGCCCAAATGAACGTCGGAAATAACGATAGTTTTGTAGTGGGTTTTCACAGTATTGGTTTTAATTTAAATGTATGATATCCAGATGAAAACAATATGTTTAGGTTGTTATCAAATCGCTATTTATTCCAAAT
Organism: Algoriphagus sp.; assembly: GCA_041688245.1. Lineage (GTDB taxonomy): Bacteria > Bacteroidota > Bacteroidia > Cytophagales > Cyclobacteriaceae > Algoriphagus. The sequence continues at coordinate 3,327 of JBDNIP010000936.1, read as the reverse complement.
AATATTCAGGAAATATGATGTGAAAATTAATGTAGGGTTAAGAATTTCATTTTAATGTTGTTTATTTATTTTTGAACTTTTACTTATCTATTGTCACATGCAGCTATCCTTAGTCTTGGAGTGGGAAAATGCCATTTTAGCAGAACTCAATCGAACTGAAAAACTTCTGATAGAGGTTTTTAATCAAACCCTTGAAAGAACTGAATCCTTTGAGATTTTAGTGCTTCATAATTCTGAAATGGTTTCCTCGGAATTTATTACTGATTTTATTTCTGAATCTATAAAAAAAAATAATCTGACTAATCGTGGAGAACTCAGACTAATTGATGTCAAAAACGCACATTATTTTCAGCTTAAAAACTACGGTGTGAAGGAGACAAAAGGGGATTCTGTTTTGATTTTGGACAGTGATATTATTCCAAAGCCTCAATGGTTAGCTAAGCTTCTTGATGCACATCAAAAGAATCCAAAAGCAATTACTGCGGGATTTACTTTCATTGATTATTCGGATTTTATCGGGAAGTGTTTCTCACTTTGTTGGTTTTTCCCAGTTCCGAATAGCCGAATTGACAGTATCGAAGTGGATATGATTTTCTCCAATAATTTTATTGCATCCCGAGAATTGCTTTTAGCAAATCCCTATCCCAAAATGGAGGAAGGTATTACTCGCGGTGCGGATATTTTACTTTGGAAAGATTTGGAAAGGAAAAATATAAAATTGATTCTGTGTTATGCGGCAAAGGCTACTCACCCATCACCATATGGGGTTAACCACATTATTACAAGAGGATTGGCTGAGGGAAGAGATGATTATTTTAGATTATTTGATACGGATTATTCAAATCAAAATCCTTATTTTCATTTTTTTAAAATCTGGGGAAAGAAATCTCAATTAGTTTTTAAGCAAGTATTTCTAAATCATTCTAAGGTAAATAGTCCTGGTTGGCAGATCTTTTTTATTATTGTGACTATGCTTGGTTATTATGTGTTTTACTTGACGGGAGGGATTATTTCTATGGTTAAGCCAAGTTTTGCAAAATCAACTTGGCAAATTTGATTTTTTCAGTTTGTCTTTCCTGAATTTATATTAATGGTTAGCTAGCTCAGTGAGCTTTGATTTAGTTTAGTACCCTAAACTGAATTTAAAATGAAACAAATTTTAGCTGCAATCCTCCTGCTTTTTTTATTCCAGGATAGCTTTGCCCAAGAGAAAACGTACAAAGGCAACTATGAACTGGCCGCTCGATACTCACCTGAACAGATCAAGAAAATGGTTTTCTCGACTAGTGTTAATCCACATTGGTTGAAGAAATCTGATCGATTTTGGTACGATTATGAAACCAGTGATGGTAAAAGTTGGTATCTCGTGGATCCTGCCCGCAAGACTAAATCCCAACTATTTGACAGAGACAAGCTGGCAATGGAGATCACCAAAATCACTAAAGATCCCTATAATGGTCAGCATCTGAAAATTGAGAAATTAAAATTTTTGGAAGATGAAAATGCGATCAGATTCAATGTTGAAGGCACTGAGAAAGTATTGAAAAGCGATTGGGCAGAGCTCAAGGCGAAGGATAAAACTGCCAAAGATTCGATGGAGAATAAGACTTTTGTTTTTCGCTATTCCATAGGTAATCAGACTTTGACTGAAATTGTAAATGCAACAAAAGATCCGAAGCGTATGTCTTGGGCGGATATTTCCCCAGACTCTTCTCGAGTCGTTTTTGCAAAGCAATTCAATCTCTACTGGATAGATAAGGCCAATTTCCTCAAGGCTGTAAAGGACGAAAAAGACTCAACTATCGTAGAATACCAGTTGACGACAAATGGAGAAAAAGACTACGAATATGGCTACGGTGGAAGAGGCGATGACAATGAGGAAGAAACAAAGAATAAGGATAAGCGGAAGCGGGCCGGAGTACTATGGAGTACGGATTCAAAGCAATTTATCTTGAATCGCACCGATTCTAGAACTGTCAAAGATCTTTGGGTACTCCACAATACTCGGAATCCAAGACCAACAATTGAAACTTATAAATATGCAATGCCAGGCGAAAAGGAGCAGCCGCGCACTGATTTGATCCATTATTCCTTCGATACCGAGAAGCTCAGTAATTTACCCATCAGTACTTTCAAAGATCAATCGGTCAGCCTTTGGTCGACTACTCCCAAGGCAAATACCCGGGATGATGATTTCCGTCCTGCATTATGGTTGGGGGATTTGAATGAATTCTATTTTGCGATCACTTCCAGAGATTTGAAAAAAGTGGATGTATACCGCTGGAATATTGCCAAAAATGAGCAAGAGCTTGTCATAGCGGAGCGCAGTAATACCTACATTGATTTTGAGAAAATCGAAATGGTGAATGGAGGAAATGAGTTGATCTGGTGGTCGCAGCGTGATGGCTGGGGACACTTCTACCTTTATGGAAAAGATGGATCGATGAAGCGTCAATTGACATCGGGAGCATTTCATGTAGCCGGTGCTGTGCGATTGGACGATAAAAACAGAAGGTTATTTTTTGCCGCCAATGGCAAAGAAAAAGGAGAAGATCCATATTACGAGCATTTATATAGCGTGAGCCTGGACGGAGGAGCGATTTCCTCGCTGAATACGGGAGATTTCAATTTTGATATGGAGATGAATGACAACGCAAGCTACTTTGTGACTAATTATTCTCGGGTAAATACTGTCCCCGTATCTGAGTTACGTGATCGATCCGGTGCTAAGGTAATGGACTTGGAAAAGGCAGATCTCAATCAACTTTTTGCAACCGGTTACCAATTCCCGGAGCCGTTCAAGTTCAAAGCTGATGATGGAATCACCGATTTGTACGGCGTGATGTATAAGCCCTTTGATTTTGACTCGACACGGAAGTATCCAATCATCGAATATGTCTATCCAGGCCCGCAGACCGAGGCAGTCAATAAGGCTTTTTCAGCAAATATGACTCGGACAGATCGTCTGGCGCAGTTTGGGTTTGTGGTCATTACGCTAGGCAATCGTGGTGGACATCCAGGCCGATCCAAGTGGTATCACAACTATGGCTATGGAGATCTTCGGGATTATGGCTTGGCCGATAAGAAAACTGCGGTGGAACAGCTAGCTGACCGACATGACTTTATTGACAAATCAAAAGTGGGAATCCATGGTCACTCCGGTGGAGGATTTATGTCTACTGCTGCGATGTTGGTGTATCCTGATTTCTTCAAAGTGGCTGTCTCCAGTGCTGGTAATCATGAAAATAATATCTACAACCGCTGGTGGTCGGAGAAGCATCATGGAGTCGAAGAGCGTATTTCGGCAAAAGGCGATACTACTTTTGT